>JAUWEG010000001.1 GCA_030608385.1 Candidatus Heimdallarchaeota archaeon | reverse complement strand
AAATCCTCATCTCCGATTTCAACTTTAAGAAATACAGCAGATGACATAATTAGCACAATAAGTACTATTGAATCAGTTTACAAGAGCGTGAAAAGCTGATATTAAGCTAATCCAATAGACCTATTTTCTCTAGTTTTAAAGTTATAATCAAACATAATATTTAAAACTCAATTAAAGAAGAAGAAAAACAACAGATTAGAGGTTAAACCATTGTCATTATCTCGAAGACCAACACGAAAAACTAAAGGAAAAACAAAAGTAGTAGACAAATGGAAAGAAAAATCTTGGTACGAAGTAACTGCTGCAAGTTATATTGTTGATAAATCATTAGGAGAAACTCCTGCAAGTGAGCCTGAAAAACTAATTAATAGAGTGATTGAGATGGCTAGACTGGGAGTTGCTGAGGACATTTATTATGATATAAACCTAAAGATCAGATTTCGAATTACAAGTGTTGAAGGTAATATTTGCACAACAGAATTTGATGGCCATGAAATTGCTAAAGAACAAATCAGATCTCAAATAAGAAGAAATCGTTCTAAGGTTGAAGCAATACAAAATGTTGTTACAAAAGATAGAGCAAGATTAAGAGTTTCATCTATTGTTATCACACCTATTAGATGTGGAGCAAGCACACAAAAAGTTATTAGAAAAGCAATTGAAGAGTTAGTAAAAACAACAGCTAGAGCCCAAACATTTGTAGAATTTGCTCAAAACATGATAAATGGAACAATTGCTGGAGAGATGAAAAAAATCGTTGGGAAAATATACCCAATAGTTATGGTAGATATCAGAAAAAGCAAAGTATTGCTGTTACCAGGTGCCACTGCATCAACTCATCAAGCTGCTGAAACTACTGTAACAGCTTAGAAGATTTATTCTTCCACTTCTTTTTATTTATAATTTAACTCTATTTTACAGCTGATACAATCTTTATTATGTCATTATTTTGTAGCTCGTAATCAGCTCCTACTCGTCTACCAGATGGTGCTAATGTACCATGAATAAAATTCTTTGCAAAGTCTGTATGTACTTTTCCCGCAAACTCTTTAGCAGTTGTACCTTGGGGGACAAGATAAGCATCAGGAAGTACGTTTCCTGATTTATCGGTAAATTTGGTAGTATCTTCTACAGGAAAGACTACAATCATGTTAAACAAGTTGAAAACAACGTGAGACAGTATCTCTTGTATTCCAGAAGAACCATATTTTTGAAGTAGATCAGTATTAATTCTTTCAAGAAGCTGTACCTTTTTCTCTCCCAGTTTTTCTTGATTAAGGATTTTAAAACCAGAATCACCAGGGGAGTAAGAAATAGTTGCATTTTCCTGTTCAGTTCTCAGAAAAACCTCTGCAAGTGCTGAAGCTGGAAAAATGTCCTCATTTAGTTCTTCCTTCATCCTAAGGAAATTTTTGTTGGAAGTAGGTTGATCAATTTTGTTTGCAACGATTATAATTGGTTTGGATTTTCTTCTTATCGTTGTAATTAGATCATCTAGTTTATCATCCCAAGTATTAGCATCATCGTCAATTAAACCAATTTCTCTAATAGATGCTTCAATCGTATGTTTCTTTATGGCCAGCCCTGTTAGTTTTTCATGCAATAGAAATGAAAATCTTATTTTCTCAGCAGAAGCCTTCTTTTTCATTGTTGCATAATCTCTACTAACAATAGCTTTTATCCAGGCATCAATTTCCTCCTCCAAGAATTTTACATCATCTAATGGGTTCCAAGATCCCTTGTCCACTTGATTTCCTTCAGCATCCAAAGAACCACTTGTATCAACTACATGAAGAAGAACATCAGCTTGTCTTAATTCATCTAAGAACTTGTTGCCTAAACCCCTTCCTTCAGAAGCTCCAGGAACTAGTCCTGCTACATCTAAAAACTGAACGGGGAGATATCTAATTCCATCCTTACAGAGAGAATTTTTTGGATTATCTACAACTCCTAAATCTTTACAGACACAAGGACTTCTTACATAAGCTGTTCCTCTGTTTGGATCTACGGTTGTAAAGGGATAATCCCCTACCTTCGCATTAACCATTGTAAGAGCATTAAGAAATGTGCTTTTTCCACAACTAGGTTTACCTACTATTCCAACTAACATTATTATTTCAGTTATTTCTAAAAATAAAGACTTTTTGTATAAGAAGCATTTTTTGAATAAACCGGCAATATAATACATAATCTCAATCTTTTTTAGGGTACCAAAGTTCAGTGAATCATGTCTGAAGGAAAAGAATCCAGAGATGATGGGGACGATAAAGAAGATTTTCAAAGTCACTTTCCAGTTCTATATAGAGAGATGATGGAAGGAGAGGACAAAATTCAAGAAGAAGAAATAAGAACACCCGCTGGATCCAAGAAAGTAAGAAAATTCAGTGGCCACACACCAGGTGTAATAGATTTTATATGTCGTTGTTCCACTGAAGAAGAAGCTTTAGAAATTATAGAATACATGTTTAAGAAAGGCGATATTTCAGAAAGCCATGCAAACGAGTTAAAAAAGCAATTGAAAGAAAAAGGTTTAGAGTTTTTTGGTGAACATCGAAAGCCAGGTCATTATGAAAGAGTTTGAAAAAAAAGAGAGAAGGAGATTATTCTTTCTTATAAGCGATTTCTCCATCTATTAATACGAGTTCATTTTCTGCAAAGAAATTCTTTAAGGGATGATCAGACCAAATAACTAAATCTGCATCTTTTCCAATATCAAGACTTCCTAAACGATCACTTACTCCAATCATTTCTGCTGCATTAATTGTAATGGCTTTTAATGCTTCATTAACAGGAAGCCCTTCCTTAATAGCCATGCAAGGGAGTATTTGGAAATGCTTAAGGCGAGTAAAGGAATCACTTTGGATTGAGATTTTGACACCAGCTTTCCACAATTTAGCCGGAGTTTCAAAACTAATATTACGAAGTTCAACTTTTTCAAAACCAACAAGAGAAGGTCCTACAGAAACAGGAACACCTTTCTTTGCAATATAGTCAGCAATTTTATGTCCTTCAGTAGCATGAACAAGCATGAGATTTAAATCAAATTCTTCAGCTAAGCGAATGGCAGTTACTATGTCGTTTGCTTGATGACAATGAAAATTCAAGGGTATTTCTTTTTTCAAAACCTTTAGGAGTATTTCTTTGTTTAATTCTCTATCTGGTTCTGAAGGTATTTTATCTAGTTCCTCTTTTTCTTCTGCTTGCTTTCTCTTTAGTTTATACTCTTCCCATTTCTTTTCATAGTTCTGGGCATCTACAAAGGCTTTCCTGAACACAGCTGCTGTCCCCATTCTTGTTGAAGGCAGTTTTTTATCCGTTCCATAGACATTTTTTGGATTTTCTCCTAAAGCTGCTTTCATAGAGGATGGTGTTTTAACTATCATATCATCTACTATTTTGCTCTTACAGTATGTTTTGATTATAGTATCAGTTCCACCAATAACATTACCACTTCCAGGTCCTGTTTGAATTGTTGTAACTCCACCAATTCTGGCTTCTTCTAAACCAGGATCTTCAGGGTTAATTGCGTCTAGTGCTCTAACATGGGCTGTGTTTGGGTCTGTCATTTCATTACCATCAAATCCTGCCCAACCAATACTACCATCAAACAAACCTTGATGAGTATGAGAATCAATGAATCCCGGTAAAACGTGTTTTCCTTCTACATCAATTATTTCATAGCCTTTAGGTATAGAAGTGTCTCCTTCCAAAATGTTCTCTATTTTACCATCTTTTATTAAAATAGTACCCTTATCTATGATTTTTTCTTTTTTATTTACGGTATAAATCTTACCGTTAACAATTGCATAATTCATCTCAATTTTCTTCTTTCAAAGGAATTTTTAAACTGATTCATTCGTATGTAGCTTTCCTAACCTCAAAGAGAGGAGGGTTTAAAAATTAAATTATATGTTTACCCTCAGTGAATATTATGACAACAGATCTAACAGATAGACTGAAAGAATTTAGTAAAGAAATGAAAGACTGGGATAAAAAGAAGACAAGTGTTTCTGGAGTAACCATAGTTAAACTACCTACAAAAGGTGATGATACTAACTTTGGTTTAGAAATTATTCCTGTCAGAGAAGATGGAACTCAACTTAAGCGTAAAGGATTATTTGTTACATCACTTGAACAATGGGAAGCATTTAAAGAAATTTTTTCTAATCCTAAAGCATTTGATCTTATTCAAAGCATTGACAATTTAAGAACTCCAAGAACAGCAAGTCCTGAAGAAGCAGAAGGAGAAGTTTTCGAAGTTTAACCACTTCACTAAAGGTGACAATAAAGGATGAAGGTCATTATATTAGCAGCAGGTGAAGGCATTAGATTAAAACCTTTAACTGATTCAAATCCAAAACCATTGTTAAAGGTTTTAGGAGAACCAATTTTAAAGAGAACAATAAGTGGTTTTCTCAAATTTGGAATCAATTCATTTGTAATTGTCACTCACTTTATGGAAGAAAAGATTAAGGCTTATTTAGCAAAGGAATTTCCGGCTATAGAATTTACTTTTCTTCATCAAGAAGAAATCAAGGGAACAGGTAACGCATTTCTTTTAGCTAAAAGCGAAATTGAAAAGGATTTTTTCATTGGTGTTAATGGTGATTGCATATACTCTGAATCCCTTCTGAAACAGACAGTAATTGCTGCAAGAAATGGTTTTATTTCCGTAGGAGGGAAACATACTAAAGAAACAGAAAATTTCGGAATTATTATAGTAGATGAAAAAGAAAAACCTATCAAAATTATTGAAAAACCTACAAAAGAGGATGTTCCAGAGGGGTATGCAAACATTGGTTTGTATTCTTTAAACAGAGATATATTCGAGATACTTGAGAATCAACACAAAAACAATGAAATTTCTTCTAGAGGAGAATACGAGATTCCAGATGCCGTAAACTTCTTACTTGCTAATAAGAAGTTTCCAGCTAGTTTAGTAAAACTCAATGAGGATGATTATTGGTTTGACTTAGGTCGCCCTTGGTCTTTGTTGGAAGCAAATGAATCTCTATTATCAAAAATCGATAATTTATGCGAAGGGATAATCGAAGAAAACGTGCAAATCAAAGGTAATATTATTCTCAAAAAAGGAGCTATCCTAAGAAGCGGGACTTATATTGAAGGTCCTGCTTTCTTTGATGAAGACGCAGATATTGGACCAAACTGTTACATTCGAAAATTCTCTTTCTTTGGTAAAAATTCCAGAATTGGAAATGGTTGTGAGGTTAAAAATTCAGTAATAGGCTCCAATACACACGCTGCACATCTTTCCTACATAGGTGATTCAATCATTGAAGATAATTGCAATTTAGGAGCAGGAACTCTTACAGCAAATTTACGTATAGATAAAAAATCCATTCCTGTAACTGTAAAAGGGAAGAAAGAGGATAGCGGAAGGAGGAAATTAGGCGTAATAATTGGTGAGGGAGTGGAAACAGGTATTGGTGCTTTACTAATGCCTGGAGTAAAAATTGGGAGCAACTCATGGATTGGAGCAGGAACAATAGTAAAAGAGGATGTTCCCTCAGATTCAATTTATTTTAGTACTCAAAACTATACTGTAAAAAGGAAAAGAAAAGATGCAGATTAAAGAACTGAATGCAATAAAGAAAAATTGGACCCATGAAAAAGTCAAAATCGGTTTAATTTATCCAAACACTTATCGAGTAGCTATGACAAGTTTGGGTGTTCAGTTACTATATTTTCTATTTAACGAAAGAGATGAGATAATCTGTGAACGAATTTTCAAACCCCTTGATTATAAAATAGCTCCTTATTCTTTGGAAAGCCAAAAGAAACTAGCAGATTTTGATATTCTAGCGATTTCGTGTCAATTTGAGCAGGATTATATCCAAGCAATTGAGCTGTTGATAAGAGGAGGAATAAATCCAGATGTTAGGCAAAGAAAAGAAGCAGATCCACTCATTATTCTTGGGGGACCATCAGTCACAGCAAATCCTTTTCCAGTCTTATTTGTTGGAGATATTTTTTTCTTAGGAGATATAGAACCGGTTAGTGAGGTGTTCATATCTTCTTTAGTGAATAGCAATAAAAAAGAAAGAATAGAAGCATTAACTTCTGTTCCAGGAATCATGGCTTATGCTCATCATTTTTCAGAAAAAGGGAAATGGATAGGAGATAATGTAAGAAGTGTTAAGCTGAAAGATATTTCTAATTCATTTTTCCCAATTAAACAGATCATACCCGAGGGTGTTAAAGGCACTAAGAATGAACCAATTTTTGGAAAAGCATACTATCTAGAAACAGATAGAGGATGTTCTGAAAGATGTAAATTCTGTTTTGTGGGCCATTGTAGATTTCCTAGAACATCTAGAAGCTTGGACAGTCTTATTGACATAATTGACCAAGCTAGTGAAGTAAATGATTTTGATAAAATTGTTCTTTACGGAAGTGCAATTGCTCAATCCGGCACTCTTGATGAACTAATAGAATATATAGTAGCTAAGGGGTACGAAGTATCATGTTCATCATTTAGAGCAGATTATCTCACTGAAAAATTACTAAAAGCACTCAAAAAAGGAAAACAAAGAACCATATCTCTTGCTCCTGAAACAGGGGATGAAAAACTCAGATTAGCTTTAAATAAAAGAATGACTGATGAAACCATTTTTTCAGCTCTTAAACTAGCTTGGGATGCAGGTTTTAGGAAATTAAAATTATACATGATTTATGGGTTTCCTTGTGAAAGAGAGGAAATAAAAGTTGCAACAAAGGATTTTGTGAGTACAATTAGAGAAAGATATTTCCCTACAGGTCGAATAGGAATTTCTATGAATCAATTCATTACAAAAGCACACACTCCTTTTCAGTATACCTCAATGATAGGTGTTAAGGAATCTAAAGAAGAACAAAAGTGGTACAAAAGAAATTTATACCAAATCAAAAATATTGATTTATCTCTTTATGCGCCTGAATGGGCAATAATTCAAAGGGTTCTGTCTTTACAAAATCACGAGTACTATCCTGTTATTTATCAAATTGCAAAAGGAAGAAATACAGTAGGTAGCTGGAAAATAGCTTTAAGAGAATTTGACAGCACTCTAGATAAAGAAGCTGAATGGAAATACGATGTAGATGAATCCCTTCCCTGGGAACACATTACACACACTTTAGAGAAGAAAACACTTATTTCCTCTTATAAAAAATATCTTGAGATTATGGACTGCAAATAAGATGAACTCACACTTTCCTCAAACTATTCAAGAAGCTAAGGAATTTCAAAAAAAAATAGCAAATAAAGTTATTTTGGAAGATATGCTTTCTGAAATCAAAACAATAGGAGCTTTTGATATATCTTATAAACAAGACAAAGCTTTTACGGCTGGTATTATTATCGACAATGCAACTGAAGAAGTTCTGGAGGAAGAAGTTATTGTAAGCGAAATTCAATTTCCATACATCCCAACCTTCTTATTTCTACGTGAAGTTCCTTCCTTCATTGCCTTATTATCAAAGATTTCAATCAAACCTGATTTAGTATTAATTGATGGTCATGGTATTGCACATCCAAAAAACGCAGGCTCAGCTACAGTTTTTGGTGTATTAGCTAACATCCCTTCAATCGGTGTTGCGAAGAAACCCTTGAAATTCTTTGAATATAGTTCATCTGAAGTCAAGTATTTAAAACAAGTTTTCCTAAATGAGAAATTTGTAGGATATAAATATCAACCCAATACAAATTGGAATCCAGTTTTCATATCACCAGGAAATTTGGTTTCAGTAAAATCCTCATTTACATTAATTCAGAATCTTTTCAAAAGTCGTTTCAAATTACCAGCACCACTACATAAAGCACACAACTTAGCTACAGAATTTAGAAATAAACATTTAACTTAGTTGAAGGATCAACTATTTCCTTTTTTAATTTTTTATCACAGATTCAATTCCTCCTCCTCAAGTTTTCATTATATTCTAATTTCTAATTGTGGCAAAAAAATAAACACACGCAAAATTTGCATTTTAAAAACTAACTATCAGTATTGTGTTACTTATTTATGGAAAACGCCCAAAAGACCTAAATTCATAAGTGTCGATAGAATTTGAACTTTTTTCATGTAGAGAAGAATAATATGTACTCAAAACTTCCTTTGTTTATGAAAAACAATAGATAAAAAACAAAATAAAATTAAATGGCTTTAAAATGAATTAATTTAGAGTTTAAAAGCATTTATGCAATTATTTAAACTTGTAGTTTATGACTTTTGTTTTTTTGTAGTTTTTCTTTGTGGAGTTAAAAAAATGTGGAAACGGCTTTTAATTCAACAAATCGGTTGAATTTTGCCGAATTCATTTTGAATAACTTTAAAAAGGAAACTTGTCGAGTATTGATTAACCAAGCAAGGAAATGGTTTATGTGGCTGTAGCTCTTGAAAATCCAAATTTAAGTCAAAATCTTCTAACAGGTTTACCTCCTAGCGCTGTTACAATTTATAAGATAGTGATTGGCAAAGGGCCTATTACTAGTTGTGAGATAGTCGATTTATGCAGTTTAGCTCCAAGAACTGTTCGTCATGGACTAAAACTGTTAGTTAGAGCTGGTTTAATTCAAAAACTCCCTCACTTACTTGACATGAGATCATGTAAATTTTATGTTGATTAAAGCAAGAATAATTCATCTAATTGCTTTAATCATATTTATTTTTAAAAAAGTAGAAGAGGACTTTATACCTCTACATCACTCGAATGGAATAAGACATCTCTGTTAATTGCTGATTTAAAGAGACCTAGAAGTAACTCATTTGAAGTTCTCACAGCTATAGGTATTGAATCTGCAGTTAAGAAAGCGAATACAGCTTCATTATTGCCATCCAAAATTCCACAGTAAACATCCTTCTTATCATAGTGTTTCAGTTTCAATCCTGTAAACCTTTCTGAAAGCGGTCTAAGGATAGACTGATGTCTTTTGTCAAAATATGAAACTAATGTTACTCGCTGAGCTTTTGTGTATTGCATCATTTCTTTGAGAAGATCTTCATCAACATCTGGTGTAACAAGAAGGAGTTCATAATTGGACCTCATTGCAATGTCGGTAATACTGGCTTTGATAGCTTCTTCGCCTACAATAATAGATGTATCATGTTGTCCATCAAATGAATATGATGACGCAGCTCCATCAACTTGCCTTAATTCATCCTCTCTTGTATTAATAACTTGATAGAAAGTCATTGCTTTTTCCAAAAGAGAATCCATTTGAGAATCTAATATCTCATCAACATCCTTTATTACAGCCGCAACTTGAGATACTAGAGTGTTGACTTGGATTTCTTCGCCTTCTGAAACCTGTTCTATAATCTGTTCCTTTTGTTCATCCTTATAGTCCTTAAGATGCTGTTTTAATTCAGTTAGCTGCATAGCTAATTGATTTCGTTTATCCTCTGATTTCTGTTGAAAATTATTTAAAGAATCTTGTAATTTTTCTTTTAACTCAAGTGCCATTTTCTCTGAATCTTGTTTTGATTTGCTTAATTCTTTAATGGTATCATTTTGAATTTTATTAATAATCTGAGTTTTTTCGTTATCATGAGACTGGATATCTTTCAGAACTTGATCTTTAGTAGTAGTTAGCAGATCCACGGTGTTTTGTTTTAACTTTTCTGTCACTTCTGAACAAGAATCATATGAAGAAGTTGCATACACTTCTGTTTGATTTTGGAGCGTTTCCAAGAGATTCTTGGGTAGCAAATCTATCTTATCTATGGTTGTATCAGTTAGTTCATTCTTCTTTGTTCGAATGGTTGTTTCTCCTGTTATCTGAAAATGGTCTAATTTAGAACGCAACGCTTCCCTAACTTCATTTAAGGATAAAACATGTTGATCTATCAATTGCAAACCACTCTCATTTAAATCATTAGCTAAGTTTCGAACAGTATCTCTTGCATCTTGGAGAGGAGCCTCAACTAGCTTTTTCCCTTTACCCAATTTCATCATAGTAGAGCCTTCAAGACCATTTAAAGCTTCAGCAATTTTTGAAGACAAAAAGTTTGTCTGTCTGTCGATTTGTTCAACGCTTCTTCTAAGCTCTTGAGTCTGTTTAATTTGATCAGAGAAAATGTTGTTTACTTCAGAAGAGAGTTCTTCGACTACTTTTTTCGACTCTAAGTTCCATGCACTATAAGATTCTTGCCAAATTCTATTATAATTCTCAAGGAAGGATTCTTGAATTTCATTCACATCATTAACAAGATCTTTGAGTGCATTATCCAAATCCGGAGCTAGTTTTTCTAGAAATTCCTTATGATTCTCTGTATGGGAACCTAAACCATTGTTAATAATCTGTTTTAGATTTTCAAAAGAACTTTGTATTTTTTCTTCAGTTGTTTGAGCTAAAACATCACTATTATGTTTTGCTGTGTGATGGAACTGTTTTACAAAAGCATTAAGTTCTTGCACAAAAGTTTCCAACTGTGTAGAAAACAGGAAGGGCTGATCCATTACTTGAGTCAGATACCCAGTTACTTCTTGTTCTGTTTCAGTTATGAAATCAGAAGCTGAGTTTTCAGTTTTTTCGCTATGCTCAACATATTGTTGGAATAGCGCTTCGACTACTTGTTTAATTAAACCACTAACTACGTGAATGTCAAAAACAGAACCTTCACCGGTTAATTCTAAAGTTCCCCCAAATTTGGTTTTCTTTTCTCTATACTCTTCCTTTGCACCTTTTAAGGCGTTTATTACTCCATCTAAGGAGTACAAGGCGTCTTTTTCTATAATTATGTATTCTTTAAGAAAGGGGAGCATAGCAAAGTACTGGGGGGTTTTTCCTGCTGTTTTCTTCAAGAAACCCAATTCTTCCAAATTCTTAACTGATTGAATGAGGGTAAGGGGATCTAAACCTGTTACTACTAGTAATTCACCTATAGTTACTTTTCCTAACCCAAGTGTAGCAGAATATACTTTTATATCAATTTCATTAAAACCTATACGAGTTAATAGTGGGGGTAGTATCTCGATTTTTGACATATTATCAGCCTTTTTTTTAACTATACTAATTAGATTTAGTTTACTACATAAATTTTATTGCAGTAAAAAAATAATTTATCTTGCTTAAAAAGAATATACAAAAGGCAACCTCGTTTTTACCGCTTAATCGATTTCCACACCATTTTTAGGACAATAAGATTGCAAAAAACATTCGATACATTGGGGGTTTTGTGCTTTGCAGATAGCTCTGCCATGCGAGATAAGTAGATGAGTAATTTTCCCCCATTTCTCCTGTGGAATTATTTCCATCAAATCCTTTTCTATTTTGATAGAATCAATATTGTTTGTCAAACCCAATCTGAAGGATATGCGTTTTACGTGGGTATCAACCGCAATCCCTTCACGAATTTCAAACCAATCATTTAGAAGAACATTAGCAGTTTTCCGTCCTACACCAGTTAATTTGGTTAATTCTTGTAAGGATGTTGGAATTTCAGAATCATGTTTTTTAATCAATTCTTTTGACATCTCATGAATGAATTTTGCTTTGTTCCTATATAATCCAACTTTAGAAATGGCTTGTTCAATTTCCATAATAGAGGCATTTGCAAAAGCTTGGGGGTCTGGAAAAGTAGAAAATAATTCCTTAGTTACAGAATTAACTTGTTTGTCTGTACTCTGGGCACTTAGAATAGTAGAAACTAACAGCTGATAAGGAGAAGTATAATTAGCTAATCCACCTTTAAATGTAGGATAGTATTCCTCTAGTTTTCCTAAAAGCAATATAGTTCTTTTCTTCAATGAAGTGCTCATCAAAGAAGAAGAAGAGATATGTAATTTATATGTTTTTAAAAGACAGAAACTAAAAATTATTAGTATAATTCTTAAAATAAGTGACACTTTAAAAAAAGAAAATAAAAATAGCATCAATCATCTCATAAGGTTCCCATTAGTAGATTCATGGATTGATGTATTTTCACTCCCCAAATAGTAAAGATAGAACTATTTTTTCTTTTTCTTATCTAAGCCACAAATTGCGGTAAATAGTGTTAGATATATCCAAGAAACATATACACAAAAAAATATCAAATAGTTTAAATAGTATCCAAGACTATAAATTATTTGTATAAAGGGGAATATAGAATGGGCGCAGGACAACGGAAAATCTTCAAAATCACACTACTAGGAGACGGAGCAGTTGGCAAGACAAGTCTTCGAAAAACCTATCTAGGTGAGGGTTTTAAAGATGGCTACTCTATGACAATTGGGGCTGACTTCGCTGTTAAACGATTAAGAATAGATGACCAAGATTTTGTTGCTCAGATTTGGGATCTCGCAGGACAACAGAGGTTCTCAGCTGTTCGTGAAGTTTACTATCGCGGAACATCTGGATGTTTATTAGTTTTTGATATTTCTCGACGTTCAAGTTTTGAAAATATTCCATCTTGGATAGCAGAGCTTCTAAAGAACAACAGTAATAGAGTTGTACCAATAGTTCTCATAGGTAATAAAAGCGATCTTCGAGCTACAGCTAAGGATCCAATTATGCGAGAACAATCTGAAGAATATGCACGCAGTCTTTCAGCTTGGTCAGGTTTTACTGTTCCTTATATCGAGACTTCTGCCAAAACTGGTGAAAATGTCGATGAAGCATTTAAGACCTTGTTAAAGAATATTGTTTTGTTTTACGAAAAGTTATATGCTCAACAATAAGTAATTTCTTTTTCTTTTCTTTTGTTTGTTACTGATTATTATTGATTCGTATATTCATTGTATCCTCATCAAATTCAGCATGAAGGGAAACTGTTCCATCTTCATTTACATTTAAGATTTTCATCTGTTCTAGCTCTGAAATATACTTCTTTGTTTGTGAAAGAGAAACTCCAAGTACAAAAGACAGCTGAATTGGAGCAATTACGCCCATTCTTCTAAGAAGATTTATGATGTTAAATCTTGGATCGGTTGTTACTATTCTTTCTAGAATATTTTTTTGTTTCATCCATTTATCCACATCTTCTTTGATTTTCTCCATTTCATCTTCTAATTTCTTTTTTTCTACCTCAATGGCAACAACTTGGTCTGATAACTCATAAATTAACGATTCTCTTTCTTCTAGAAGTAGATTTAGCATATCTTTTTCTCTTTGAAATTCCTCTAAAACACCTGTGTCCATATTTTCGCCACTTTCGGTAGTATCATTAGATTTTCTTTGAATTATCCTTCTATCATGTTGATATGGAGATACTGAGAACATGCTTGATAAGAAATTGAACAATCGAAAGAATTCTGATTTCATCTCAGCTATTACTACTTCTGAAGAGTTTTCCAGAAGCTCACTAACATACTGTATTGCGGGATCTAGTTCTAGAGTTGAAATTTGATTTTTTTTCTTAGCACTTTCCGCTTTAGCTTCTTTTTTTCCTGGTGATTTGAGATTTTCCTTTAATTCTTCAACTTCTTCAGAAAGCTTTGATATTTCTGTAGCGATTTCTTGAAATTCATCATCATCCTCAAATTTTTTCTCATAATGGTTTTCCATCGAAATCATCTATATTTTTGCTGTTGATTCAATCTTGAAGCCTTCGGATTCAGAGGGTGTAAGATCAAAGTTTTCACTTACATAGGCTACTCCCATTAATTTTGTAATTGCAAAAGTATCTTTTATTTTGCTTCCGACAGTGCTTCTTGAAAAATCAAATATTCCTTGAGCAGCATTCATTATTATTCTTTCAGCTACAGAATCTAGTACATCTTGAGGTAATAGAAAGAAATGCACACCACCTATCTTAGTTAAAGACATTATGGTTCCTTTTAGAAATGTGATTAGAGCATTTGAATCTTCATCCAATCTATCTTCTTTCATCCACAGTAAATCATCAAAAACACTAAAACACTGTTTTTTCTGATTTTCTTTTACATGAAGCATTCTATCAATAATTTTCTTAACATAAGTTTTTCTTTTTACTTCAATCTTTCCTAGTTTTAGAGAAGAAGCCATTGAAGAGCTAGAAAGATCAAACATATTTTCAAAATACCAATTCTTACCTTCGAAAGGTTTCACATCCCACTCATAAGCGTTGAATGAATTCAAAATATGAGAATACGGACGACTACTATGAACATAGAAAATCACATTATCAGAGTTTTGAGCCCAATTCAGAAGAATTCTTTGTATAAATAATGTTGGTATCACTGTTTCTGAAGGATACCTTACCAGTATAAGAGATCCTTGAGGTAATCCTTTTCTTGAGGACATCTCCATCCCCAACTTTTGATCAAGTGATCTAATACCAGTTAGAACCAAATCACCTCTTGCATCCTTTGAGGGGTTTGACTTTCCTATACGTTCTGTCCCTCCAGATGGCGAGTTCATATCCATTGAGCATTCCTCAAATAATCGGCTAAAATTGCTCTAGCTCCCGTAATGCAAGTTCTAAATCTGATATAAATTCATCTTGAACCTTCTTCTCTTCTTCAACAACAATTGGTTGGGCAGCTACTACAGGTTTAACTTCTGGAGCTGGGACAGGCTTTGCTTCAACGTCCAATATATTTCTAATTTTTTCTGCGGCTATTTTCATGGTTCTTCTAACCATTCCAAGAGCTACACCAGCATCTGTAATTAAGCACACAACAGTGCTTCCACAACTTGCCACTAAAATTAAACCATCTGAAAATTCAGAAATAATTATATCTAGCACAGCTAATCCAACATTTGTACCTTGCTGTTCACTGGCTAGGTAAACTGCGCTTGCTATAGCTCCAAGAGCTTCTGTTTCAAATTCATCAAAAGCGAATCTTGAAGAATAGGCCAAAGTTAACCCTGTCTTATCGGCTAATATAACGTGATTAATATTAGCATCGCTTGTTATAATTTCATGAAGTATTGTATTTATTTGGTCAGCACCATACAAGCAAATCACCAAGTATTTTACGACATCTCTTAATGTCTATTTGTTGTTTAATATATTTATATGTAGTGTTAATATTTTTACCAAGCAAACTTTTTAAACATGACGTAAAAATTAACCACATGATTAAGATAACTTATCCAGTTATTATACTAAATTTTAAGAATTATGATCAAACGATTGGGAAGAAGGGATTACATCTTTCCAAGATTGCAGAAGAGGTTGCTAGAGAGATAGGTGTATCAATTGCAGTTTGTCCTCAAACCGTTGACTTAAGGAAAATCGCAGAAGAGGTTGATATCCCAGTTTTAGCACAGCATGTAGATGCAAATGATTCTGGAAGTTATACAGGAAATAATCTTATTCAAGCCGTAGTGGAAACAGGAGCAATTGGCTCCCTTGTTAACCATTCTGAACACAGATTAAAGTTAGCTGACATTGAGAAAATAGTCGATAAAGCAAATAATCTAGATTTTTTCACTTGTGTGTGTTCCAACAATCTCCAAACAAGTAAAGCAATAGCCGCTCTTAATCCAGTTGCTTGTGCTATGGAACCACCTGAGCTAATTGGCAGTGGAGTATCAGTTACCACACAACCAAGTTTAGTTAAAGACACTATCAAAGCAATTTCTGACATTAATTCAAACATTCAGCCCTTAGTGGGAGCTGGAATTTCGACCAATAAGGATGTTTTTGAAGCTTTGCAATTAGGAGCAAAAGGGGTTCTCTTAGCCTCAGGTTTTGTGAAGGCTAAAAACCCAAAAGAAGTACTAATAGAAATGGCAAAAGCAGTTTTGTAAATTCCAGTAAATAAGAGAAATTTAAGAGAAATCAATTCTCTACTAGTTTCTTTTCCACATTATTTTGTCGCCCTGTTGAATCTGAGTAAGGATTCCAGCCTCTGTCAACTTTTTTAAGGATTTGATAAATTCTTCCTTTGAAATAGGGGCATTTCCTTGCTTCAATGCGGTAAATTGACAAGAAGCAAATATTGCATCTTCAAACATGAACTTCGAAGAACCATAGGATTCAAGAATGATAGCTTTATTTGGAATATTGGGTTCCTTAACTGCATCAGGTTCCTTAACTGCATCAGGTTCCTTAACTGCAACCTTTACCTTTGGTGTTTCCTTGACTTCAGTTCCAGCCTTGGAAAACACAACATCAGCAATTAAGTCTTTCAAACTCTTCCCTTCAGATTGTTCACCAAAACCGTATAATTCAGCTATCCAATAAATAGAATGATTAACAAATGAATCAATAGATTCAAAATTCTCCTCATCAACGAGTTTTTCTATATATTTATACAGTTTTTCAGGAATTTTTGCTTCAAAAGATTTCATACGTTTTGCCCCTATTGAATGTATTTAACGTTAAAATATTCTCCGTTCTGTTTTAAATCTTTTTTATCTAGGTATTGATGCCTTAAGAAAGAAATGAAAAAAAGTATTGATGATGGCGTCCTTTGATCTTTCTATCATGTGTGTGAAGAGCACATCTAAGCCGTCTCAATCAGTCATTCGCCTAATTATATTAAGAAGGAAATGAAGTATAAATTTTTCTGTAAGAGTTTAAAATTTCATTAAGAGGTTTTACGACCACGTTTATACTGGGTGAAACCACATTTTCCACAAGTTTGACGATCTGGATGTTCAGCCATATATACTGCATCCCCACAACGTTCGCAAATCTTTTTTGTTCTAATTATCTTGTCTCCTTCAGCTTTGTACCTTTTGTGTATTTCGCTCATAGTTTGCACCTATTCTTTTTTTTCTTCTCTAATTCCAGATCTTTTTAGTAAATATTCTCTTTCAACTGTAATGGCACGTTCTTGAGAATCATAAGCATGAATTATAGCGTGACTGATACCAATTCCATATTTTGTTTGTATTTTAATAAGAACAACTTGGTTTCTCTCTCTATTAACCTCAGCTGCAACTCTCCCAAGAACGGCATCTCTTGTAGGAACTGGATCTCCTTGATGCTCTATCTCAACATCAAGTTCCACCCTTTCGAGTAGTTTATTTTCTGTTTTCTTAACGATTTTAATTTTCATTGATTTTCACCATTTTCTGAATTAAACTCTTCACTTTTTTCTTAATTTCTTCTGTGACTGTGACTACTACTAGTCCTTCATTTGGTTGTCCATATAAGACTTTTGAATTATAAGGCGTTTCATATATAGCTGGAAGCACCAGTAAATCCTCTTCACCACTTATTTTTATAATGATTTTGATATCATCCTTTTTTAGAACTTTTTTAATCATATCCCATGCTTCTAAAGTAATAGTTCCCGCAGGATTTTTTGCTTCTAATACGGTGAATTTGGACATATCGACTATATCAGACCTATTTCTTTGAACTCGTTCATCAATAATTGCAATATTAGGAACAAGCCCTTTGTTCAGAAGGGTTTGAGTACTTACATCTCCAACTGTAACAATCTTACAATCTTCTTGACTCGCTTTTAGAACGTGAATGATATGCTCAATTTCCTCGTCTGTACTAAGCACAATATCTAAGGGCTCTTTAAAGTAATTTCTTTCATCTTCAGGTAAGATGTAATAGCCTTTATTGAGAAAAACCACTAGTTTCACCGAACTCTTAGTGCATAGTGTCCTTTCTTATTAATTTTCATTCTTTGAGATACTTCACTATCTTCAGGGTTTAAAATAAAAATTTCTCCAGTGTATTCAGAAGAGAGATCCTGTGTTTTACAACTTGGACAGATATTGGCTGTTTTCTCTACAATATGGTGACATACTCGACAAGCTTTAGACATATTATGCAGCCTCCTCAGCTTTCTTTTTAGGCTTCTTCAAATCTTTTTTCCATTCTTCTACCCAATCAATCGCTCCAAGAGAATCTTGGCGCATAGTTAGTCCAACACGAATTGCTGTTTTGCCTATACTTACAGCGATTATTCTGGATCGAACTTTTGTATTAACTAATAAATCACGTTTAGATTTATCCCCTCTTAAAACAGCATTTTTTGGAATATAACGGAAATAGTCATCTGCAATTTGAGAAACATGACATAGGGCATCAATGGTCCCTATTCTTATAAATGCTCCAAAATCAACACATTCAACAACTTCTCCAGTTACAACTTCTCCAATTTCAGGTAAATAGCATAATAAACCGAAATCAGTTTCATAATAAGCTCCCCCATCTCCTGAAATTAGTTTACCTTGATATATTTTATTAATTTCTGTAACTGCAACAATAAAACCCACATCAGGGTCGATTTTACCTTCGAAGCTTTCTCTTGCGATTTCTACTAAAACTTGAGAAAGATCTTCATCGAATCTGTTTGGAGGTACTCTAAGTGTATCTTTTACTTTAACACTATAATACAAGACAATATCACTCTCTTTCTTCTACAGTGCTCGTTCTTATCTATTGCTTTTAAATATAGTTATATTAAATATTTTTTCTAAATAATTAAAGAGAGTCTTGGGAGAAAATACGTAAATTTAGATTTTATCAAAGCTAGCTAAAAAAATTAGCTGAGATAAAGTTAGCTGAACGTAAAGTTTTTGATGTATTAGTATTGCTTGGGTATCAGTCTTGAATAAATAAGCATTAAAAACTGCAAAATAATTCATTTAAGCAATAAGAGAACTATTGAGGAAAAATTAATGAGCGAAGAAGGTTCCCTAGAAAAGCAAAAAAGTACCCCCACAACAGCTAAAAAGGAAGAAAAAGTCATCAGACAACCAGTAGTTAATATTGGGACTATAGGACATGTAGACAATGGTAAATCTACTTTAGTCCAAGCTTTGACAGGTAAATTCCCTGATGATCATTCAGAGGAGCTTAAAAGAGGAATATCGATAAGATTAGGATACGCTGATACAGAATTTCGCAAGTGTCCCAAGTGTCCTGAACCCGAAGCATACACAATCGAAAAAACATGCCCAAAATGTGGAAAACCTGCTGAATTTTTGCGAAGAGTTTCGTTTGTTGATTGTCCTGGACACGAGGTTCTAATGGCAACATTGTTATCTGGAGCAACATTAATGAATGGAGCAATCCTTCTGATAGCTGCAAACTCAAAATGCCCACAACCACAAACAAGAGAACATCTTGCAGCTATGGAGATTCTTCAAATACAAAATATAGTCGTTGTTCAGAATAAAATTGAACTTGTTAGTGAAGAAGAGGCTGAAAGAAATTATAAAGAAATTCAAGATTTTATTAAAGGAACTATTGCTGAAAACGCTCCGATAATACCAATGAGTGCAATGCATAAAGCAAATCTAGATGTTTTAATTTGTGAAATTGAAAAAAATATTCCTACACCAGATTTAGACATTGACAGCCCTCTGGAAATGCATGTTGCTAGATCTTTTGATATAAACAGACCTGGGACAAAAATCAATAAAATTAAGGGAGGAGCTCTTGGGGGAACAATAATCAGAGGACAAATCAAAGTAAATGAAGAAATTGAAATTGTACCTGGTTTACCAGTCAAAAAGGCAAATAAAATAATTTACACACCAATTAGGACAAAAATTATTAGTATAGCAATAGGAGAGCAGGGTCTTGTTGAAAGCGCCCATTCTGGTGGTCTTGTTGCTATTGGAACAGAATTAGACCCTTCGTTTGTGAAGGCAGATAAAATGGCAGGCAATATAATTACTGCTCCTGGTTATGCTCCTGAAATTCTTTCAGAACTAAAATTGAAATTTCAGTTATTGGAATTTGTAGTGGGCTCAGAAGAAATAACAAAGGTTCAACCATTAGCCCAAGGTGAGACTTTGATGCTAAATGTTGGAACTGCAAAAACTGCAGGAGTAATATCTGAAATTAAAGGGAAGGAAGCTTCCATAAAACTTAATCGTGAAGTAGCAGCAAGAGGACAAAGCAAAGTAGCTATCTCAAGAAGGATATCAGGTAGATTTCGTCTAATAGGAGTTGGCGAAGTACTTAAACCGTGAAATCACATGTTAATCATTATAGATTCTAGCATGTTAATGCTTCCTCTTGAAAAAAAGATAAATATATCTTATGAGATAGAACGACTGGTGCAAATAAGTTTTGAAATTGTTGTACCACAAATTGTTTTGGATGAATTAAAGAGATTATCAGAAAAAGAAAGCCCTTCTGTTAAGCAAAAAGCAAAATTAGCATTAGAATTAGCTAACGGGTTTGTAAAAATAGAATCAAACACTAATTGCCATGCTGATGAAGAAATATTACGATTGGCATTAGAAAAAGAAGCAATTGTTGCCACAAATGATGCTAAGCTGCGTTTGAGACTACGGGAGAATGGAATTGTAGTTATTTCTTTACGTGGGAAGAATAAGCTTTCTTTGTTCGGTGATATCTAGGAGAACGAAACTAAGATTTAGCGTGGTATAAATCACAAATTTTAATTAGATTGAGCTATTGTGTTTTTCAATCCTTATTTGAAAGCAAATATTGGATTAAGAATGAGATGAAAATTATCACAGCTACATGGGGTTATTTGAATGGAAATTAAAAGTTTATTTCCAGAAATTAAAGAAATCAAGAATATTGATTTGCTGAATAAGGTAGCAAAATCTCTTGAAAAAGCAATTCAACAAGGTGGATGGAGCACACAAGACCTTCACAAAATTCCTTTCACACTATTAATTCCCGACTTAGTTAATGAAGATCTTACAGTGAAAATATCAATTATAGACCATATTCGAGCTGTAACACAGATGTGTTTAGCAACTTATGAAAGATATGAGATGCTTGGTCTTGGAGATAAGTTGAATAGAGATGAGCTAATCGCAGGTGGATTACTACACGATGTAGGAAAATTCATCGAGTATGAAAAAGACGAAACTGGACGTATAATTCAGACAGCGGAAGGAAAATACTTACGTCATCCTGCGATGGGTCTTGAATTGGTCTATGAATATGATTTACCACTGATTGTTAGACAAGCCATTGTTTTTCACAGTAAAGAAGGAGATAAAATTCCTAGATTAAAAGAAGTAGACATTATCCATCGTTGTGATTTTCTTTGTTTTGCTCCAATAAAACAAATATTTGAAGATAATAAATGAGGAAAAGGTGTTTTTAAATGAAAAAATACAAAATTGCAGTTTTACCAGGTGATGGTGTTGGTATTGATGTAACAAAAGCAGCGATGAAAGTTCTGAAAGCTGTTGGATTCAGTGAAAAAGCTGACTATACATATGGGGATATAGGTTGGGAATTCTGGTGTAAAGAGGGAAACCCTTTACCAGATAGAACAATTGAGCTTCTCAAGAATTCAGACTGTTCTTTGTTTTCAGCTATCACATCAAAACCTAAAGAAGAAGCTGAAAAGGAATTGGTTCCAGAATTACAAGGTAAGGGGTTAGTTTACTTTAGTCCTATTGTGAGATTACGACAACTGTTTGACCTTTATATCAACTTACGTCCTTGTAAAGCTTATCCAGGTAATCCTCTTAATTACAGGGATGATATTGATCTGGTAGTTTTTCGTGAAAATACTGAAGGACTTTATGTCGGAATCGAATGGCATCCTGTCCCAGAAGCAGTAATGAAAATAATTATTGAAAATCATCCCAAGGCAAAACGATTTGAAGAAGCGAATCTTAATGATGTAGCCATATCTACTAGAATATTCACTCGAGAAGGAGTTCAACGCATTCTCAAGGCTAGTATGGATTATGCGAAGAAGTTTGACTACCCAACAGTAACTGTTGTAGAAAAACCAAATGTTATCAGAGAAACAAGTGGCTTGATGGTACGAGAAGCAAGAAAATTGATACAGGATTATGACAATGTAGAATTGTGGGAAACGAATATAGATGCAATGGCAATGTGGCTAGTAAAAAATCCTCAGAACTATGGTGTTTTAGTATCGTCTAACATGTTTGGAGATATCGTTTCAGACTTAGCAGCTCAGATAATAGGTGGGTTAGGTTTTGCTTGTTCAGGAAACATAGGAGAAAATTTTGCTGTTTTTGAGCCAACTCATGGATCTGCTCCCAAGTATGTGGGGATGAATAAAGTAAACCCAATTGCACAAATTCTTGCTGCAAAAATGATGTTGGATTGGTTAGGTGAAAAAGACATGGCCAACAAGATTGAAGATGCAGTGGCAGCTGTAATTGTTGAAGGAAAATATCGTACTTATGATATGGGTGGAAATACAACAACTTCTGAAATGGCAGATGCCATTTGTGAGAAAATAAATGCTCTTTAACTTATTTTTTTCTTACATCATTTTCTATGAAAATCAATGCACCATAAATACATAAGGATAATCTTATTACTTCTTTATTGATTGGTGAAACAGAGCAAAATGACTAGCTTCACACTTATTGAAAAAATCATTAGAAATCGTACAGATGTTTCAGATGATGAGATTTATCCAAACAACATAGTATGGGTTAATCTTGATTTGGTTACGGCAAGAGATTATGCAGGACCTCAAGTCATAGATCTATTTCAAAAAAATTATACTGGTTCTAAAACATTCAACAATGAAAAAATTATCTTTACTCCAGACTGTTATCCTTATGGCAATGATCCAAAACATGCTAAAGATCAAGAAAAAATTCGTGTATTTGCCAAAGAACATGGAATCAAGGTAACTGATCTCGGATCAGGTATAGGTTCTCATCTATTGTTTCGAAGAGGTTTTTCAAAACCAGGAGATATAGCTATTGGAGCTGATAGCCATTATAATATTCTTGGAGCTTTAGGAATCTTAGGGCAAGGAGCAGGAGATGTCATGCTTGCTTTTGCTTTAAAAACAGGAAAATCATGGATAAAAATTCCTGAAACTGTAAAAGTTATCTTAAAGGGAGATTATGAGTGGCCAACAACAGCAAAAGATTTAGCTCTTTATGTTCTTAAAGAACTTCATGAATATGGAATTACAGGAAAAGCTGTTGAATTCTATGGTGAGATTATTGACAAGCTATCAATTGAAGAAAGAGTCACTTTATGTTCTCTGATTACAGAAGCTTCAGGCGTTATTGGATTTGTACCTGATGATAAAATTACAGCTGATTATTACTCCGAGATTGGAATCGAGATAGAAATGTTATCCGCTGATGAAGATGCAAGATACGTCTCAGAACTAGTCTTAGATATTCAAGATTTAGGCCAATACATCGCATGTCCTCCACATCCACATAATGTCAAAAAAATTGAGGAAGTAATTGGTACTCCCATAAATTCTATTATTATTGGTTCTTGTACAAATGGAAGTTCAGCTGATATTCATGATGTTGCAAAGATACTAAAGGGACACAAAATCAACCCAGATGTGAGATTTGGAATAGTTCCTGCTACTAGAGAGGATTTCGTTTCAATCAATCTAAATGGCGATATGACAATAATTCTAGAATCTGGTGGAAACTTCTTTGGTGCAGGTTGTTCAACCTGCGCAAATGGACAATATGGCTTAACCGGGGGTGAAACAGCTGTAACTTTAACAACAGGAAACAGAAACACCCAAGGCAAAATTGGTCCCGCGGATGTTTATTTAGCTAGTCCTGTAGTAGCCGCAGCTACAGCAATTGAAGGAAAAATTGCTGCTCCTAAAGAGGTGGTTAAGAGATGAGCAAAGAAACAATCAAAGCAAAAGCAAAGCTAGTCATAGTAGATGACGTTGATACCGACCAAATATTTCATCAATCCTTACTAACAATTCATGACCCCAATGAAATAAAACCGCATATTTTCGGAAATCTTGAAGGGTATAAGAGTTTTGGAAAGGAAGACAATGTTGGGAAAATATTATTGGTTGGTAAAAATTTCGGTAAAGGATCCACAAGACAACAAGCTGTAACAGGATTTATAGCTCATGGAATCACAGCAATAGTTGGTGAATCTTTTGGACCAATTTATTATAGTAATTCTGTAAATTCAGGTTTACTCCTTGTTGAAGTACCAGGAATATCTGAATTCAAGGTTAAAGAAGATGATGATCTAGAAATAGACATAACTCAATCATTAATTATCAACCAAAATAATGGGGAGACCATTAAATGCGTTAAAATACCTCAACCAGTATTAGATATAATAAAAGCTGGTGGTCTTTTAAAACTTGGAGAAATAATGTAAAAAGTGGGATATATGAATGGTAAAACATTTTCAGAAAAACTCTTTTCGTTTAAGTCAAATACAGATGTGAAAGCTGGCGATATAGTTTATGCAGAACCTGATTTAATTTTGTCACACGACAATTCAGCATCAATAGAAAAAACTTTTCAAAAAATGGGTGGAACAAAAATCAAATTTCCTGAACGTCTTGTAATTGTCTTGGATCATGATTCCCCTCCAACGAGTGCTAAGATAGCAAATGATCATAAAAGTATAAGAGAGTTAGTTAAAAAGCAGAATATCACTAATTTCTATGATGAAGGGAAGGGAATCTGCCACCAATTGATGTCCAACCATGCTTCACCCAATATGCTCATTGTTGGGTCAGATTCTCATACATGCACAAGTGGTGCATTTGCAACATTTGCAGCAGGAATTGATAGAACAGAAACAGCAGGATTGTGGTTAACAGGAAAGACTTGGTTTAGAGTTCCTGAAACAATTAAAATTGTTCTAAATGGAAAATTGCCTTTGGGTGTTTATGCAAAGGATATTGCTTTATGGCTAATGAATAAAATAGGTGCTGCAGGGGCAACATATTATGCGATTGAGTTTCATGGAAAAGGCGTAGAAAATTTATCTATATCTGAAAGAATGACACTAGCAAACCTAGCTTCAGAGATGGGTGCTAAAACAGCTATTTTTCCACATGATAAAGTCTTAATTAATTGGTTAAAGGAAAAGCATCATTCATTTGGAAGTCCGCAAGAAAAACCATTCTGGTCAGACAAAGATGCAATTTTTAACAGAGAAATCATTCTAGATTTAAGCAAATTGGAACCTTTAGTTGCGGTTCCACATCAAGTAGATAATACACAATTTGCCAAAAAACTAGAAGAAACCCCCATTCATCAAGCTTTTCTTGGAACTTGTACAAATGCCAGATTAGATGATTTAGAAATTGCTGCGAAAATAATCAAAGATAAAAAAGTGAAAAATGGGGTAATATTTCTTGTAGCTCCAGCTTCAAACAAAATCTATCTTGAAGCTTTAGAGAGGGGAGTTATTCAAACACTTGTTGAAGCAGGGGCAACAATACTTTCATGCAGTTGTGGTCCTTGCTTAGGCAAGGGACAAGGAATACCAGCTGACGATTGGAATGTTTTATCTACTGCAAACAGGAATTTTCTGGGAAGAATGGGGAATAAAAATACACGTATATTTTTAGCATCTCCAGCTACAATAACAGCTTCTGCAATTGAAGGAAAAATTACAGACCCCAGAAAATATCTGTCATCTGGAGCCATAAGAGAGGAAACTGAAATAGTGCTACAATATAGAGATGTAGAAACTAAAACCCTTGAAATAGACTCTAAAGACGATAGATACAGCATGTATGTTTGGGATTATAGTGATGTTGATGATTTCAACACAGATCAGATGTTTGCTGGAGATCTTACATACGACATTAAGTCTTCAGAGGGGGATAAAATAGTTCCACATCTATTCAAAGGCTTAGATGAAACTTTTGCAGCTAGAGTTAAGGAAGGGGATATTGTAATAGGTGGAGAAAATTTTGGATGTGGATCATCAAGAGAACATCCAGCCGTAGGGCTTGCAGCTGCAGGTGTTAAAGCTGTTATTGTAAAATCAGTATCTCGAATCTTTTATAGATCTGCAATTAATCAGGGATTACCAATCATTGTACATCAAGAGTTCATTGATAAATTTGATAGAAATCAGCAAACAACAGTTGACTTAGAAAAAGGCCAAATTACAAATGGAAGTCAAGTTTATTCTTTCCCAAAACTACCAAGTGAATTACTAGAAATATTTACAGCTGGAGGGCTTATCAAATATTATCAAAAACAATATTCAAACTAGAGGGATAAAAATGAAATTATACGAATATGAGGCAAAGCAGATTTTTGAACAGTTTAACCTTAAAATTCCTAAACAAATAGCAATAATAGAACGTATTGAAGATTTAGTAGATATATCTTTAGAATTTCCTATTATGATTAAAGCTATGATTTTGATTGGAGGAAGGGGAAAAGCAGGAGGAATAAAGAAAGCTGAAACTATTGAGGAAACAGAGAGCATCATAAAAGAAATGTTGAACTTAACAATTCATGGTTATCCTATAAAGAAAATTTTACTTGAGGAAGCAGTCGATATTGCTAGTGAAATCTACTTGTGCATAACCACTGATCCTGCAACTTTTGATATAGTATTGGTGACATCTGCAAGTGGTGGTGTTGATATTGAAGAAGTTGCTCGAACTAAACCAGATGAAATATGGAAGAAAGTACTAAGAAATAATGATAAATCTTTGAATGCTGAAATAGGAAAAAAAGCTACTGATTTTCTAGTAGATAAAAATCAAAATCTCCAACTAGTAAGTGAAAAACTTCAACAAACTATTGAATCTCTCTATTTGGCTTTTCAGGGTGCAGAAGCAAAAATCTGTGAAATAAACCCCCTAATTGTAACAAAGAAAGGAGATATAATTGCTGCTGATGCGAAATTTGTACTTGATGATAACAGTTTGTACAGGCAAACACCTTTGCTGAAATCAATTGGGATAGATCCCAGAAGTAAAAGGCACGATGTTTCAGAGCAAACAGCTTTTGAAGCAAAAGCATATCAAATAGGCTTTCCGTTCATTGATTTACTTGAGAATCCAGAGAATTTTATGAAAGATGAAGAAAAACTGTATGTAGGTCTTGTTCCAGGAGGAGCAGGATATGGAATTTTTTCTGTAGATGAAATTGTTAATGTTGGAAATCGATATTTCAATGGCAAGGTTATTCCCATAAATTTCATGGATAGTGGTGGTGGTCCTTCAATAAGTAAGGTTGCAGATATGTTCCACCTTCTAATGGATCATCCTGCAACAGATCTGATCATAACTAGTCGTTTTGGGGGGATATCCAGTTGTGATGTCTTCATTCAAGGATTGATTATGTCATTAAGAGATAGATTCATTGCTAAGAAAAGAATGATACCGGTTTATGGTCGAATGGTTGGAACTGATTTAGCAGCTGCAAAAGCTTTCCTTGAGAAAGCTAAGCTAGAAACTCCAGAACCATTAATAGACTTACACATTGTTGTTGGAAATCAAAAGATAATGGCGGATGTCATTAAAGATGGAATTGAATATGGGTTTAAAGTGAAAAAGCAAAGTGAGAACATGGAGGGTATTAAATGACAACTGATAAATTAGCCGTGGATCAAGGACTTCTTAATTATCTTATCAAACACATTCGTCCTGAACTCGCTCAGAAAATATCGGAAAAGAAAACAATCGAAACAATGATTGTAGGATTAGGAAGACAAGGAACTCGACACGCGCAACTTATGATGGAATATGGAACCAATGTTACATGTGGAGTAGCACCAGGCAAAGGTGGTACATATGTTCATGAAACTGTTCCTGTTTATGAATCTGCTGAGGTAGCAAAAAAGAAACACCCGGACATAGCTGTAGCAAGTATATGGAAACATTATTCTTCTGCTAAAGATGCTACAATTGAAGTTATTAGATCAGGAATTCCTATTGTTGTTCTAATTTCAGAATTCATTCCTCTTAAGGATGTAAGAGACATTCTAGTTGAAGCTAGAAAACATAAAACAATCTTATTTGGCGGTAACACACCAGGAATAATATTTCCTCCAGAAGGAATAAAAGTAGGTATGCTACCAGATATTTTTCAGGCTCAGAAAACCGATAACAAAATCGGTCCCAAAGGAGTGACGATTTTATCTCGAAGTGGAGCTATTCTATATCATTTATCTGATGCACTAGCTAGTGCAGGAATTGCTCAAAATGGAGTATTGGGTGTAGGGGGAGATGGAGCTATTGGTTCTCGTTTTATAGATCTTGTATCAAGAATAATGCGATACGAGCACACAGATTTAGTTGTTATCGCTGGTGAAATTGGTGGAATGCAGGAAGAATTGCTAGCTCAAGATATGAAAGCAAATCCAGAAAAATATCAAAAGCCTCTAGTTGCATTAATATCAGGGGCCAATGCTCCTGAAGGAAAAACCATGGGTCATGCAGGAGCTGTAATTTCTCCTGGGCAAAGTTATGGTACTTATCAATCAAAGAAGGAATCTTTGGAAAAAGCTGGAGTAACTGTGGTAAACCACCAAAGAGATTTAATTGATGCTGTAAGGTCAAAACTAAATCGAACATATTTTGATATTGAAAAATATTACTCAAAAATGAGTAAAAAATGGGATGCTAGACCACCAGTAAAAACTTGGGGGACTTTAGTAACTAATGTAATGCCAAACAACTTGATAATTCGAGGATATCCTTTACAAGAAATTATAGCAAAGAAAGGATTTCTGGAAACGTCATATTTACTCCTTAAAGGAGAGTTCCCTGAAGAAGCTCAACTTAAAGAGCTTGAGGATACTGCAAAAAAAGCAATAAAACAAGAATTCACAGACCTTAAATCGATTACCATAAGTTCAGACATATCTAAAACCCTTGGAACATTGATGTTGGTCGATAATAAACTTGCAGATTTTGTAAGATTGAATTCTGAAGAAACAAAAATCGTAGCTTACACATTGGGAAGAGTTTTGAAGTATTTTGCATATATTCTAGGCAATTTAGATCAACTAGAATCTTCTTCAGTTTCTGAAACATCATTCTCAGAAATGATATATCTAGGATTGGTAAAAGAAAAAAACTCAGACACGCTTAAAGTTAAGCTGTTAGAAGCAATGATTATTGCTTGTGTAGATCACGGAATCACACCACCATCTGCTCAAGCAACAATAATCCTAGCTTCTACTAGAGCAAATTATGAAGTAGCTGTAGCTGGAGGTTTACAAGCAATTACTGATGTTCATGGTGGTGCAGGACAAATGGCTGCTAAGTTCTTCTTATCAGTTGTTGAAAAAGCTGAAAAAGAAAAATTGGAACTCGATGAATCCACCTTCAAATTGATAAGTGAAACAATCAAAACCGGCAAAAGAATTGAAGGTTTAGGTCACCGTATTCATACACAAGATCCTAGAAGAGATGTTTTATGGAAACTTGCAGAAGACGCAGGATATGCAAAGAGCTGTGTTGATGTTTCAAAAATGATTAGTAGCACTTTCCATCGCGTGCGAGGAATGAACCTCCCAATTAATGTAGATGGGGTTATTGCAGCGATTACAGCTGACATGGGATTAGACCCAAAACTTGCAAAAGTCATTTTTGTATTTGGAAGAACAGCGGGACTGGCTGCACATTATTTTGAGGAGATTAATACTCAAACTCAGATGAGAAGGATTGCGTTTGATAAAGCTACTTACAAAGGACCATCAATTAGAGAAATTAAGTAGGATGTTGATTGGAGAGAAGAATGAAGGATCTAGCATTTGAGATAATTGGAGATATATTGATCATCAGAGATGATTCTGATGAAATTTCTTTGAAAAGCTTTGCAGAAGAAAAAATCCAAAAGCACTCTTTTATTAAAACAGTATTGCTTCAAACCTCCAAAATCCATGGACAAGAGAGAAAAAGAAAGCTCAAGTATGTTATGGGAAAAAACAAATCAGAAACAATTCACAAAGAGCACGGAAATTCATTCTTAGTAGATCTATCTGAAGTATTTTTCTCTCCTCGCTTGAGTTACGAAAGACAACGAATTACTAATTTGATTGAAGAAAATGAGATAATTCTGAATTTCTTTTCAGGAGTTGGTCCGTTTAGTATAGCTTTAGCATCTAAATGCAATTCATGTGTTGTTCATAGTATTGAAATAAACAAAACAGCATATAATTATCTTCTCAAAAATATTGAACTAAACAAATGTCAGGAAAAAGTTATTCCTTATTTCGGAGACGCTTTTGAGATTGTTCCAAAAATGTTTATCAACAGTGTAAATAGGGTTTTGCTTCCTTTACCTCTAGATTCAGACAAAGCTCTTCCAATAGCTTATCAAGCTTTGAAAGACGGAAGAGGAGTTATTCATTGGCAAATTACAGAAAGAATAAGCTCAAAAGAGATAGGTGAAGAAATAATTATTGGCAGAATTAATAGCATCGCTCATTCATACAATTTCTTTAAGAACTATACTATTGCAGATATAAGATTGATTAGATGGCTAGGTCCAAAAATTGCACATATTGCAGCAGATTTATGTTTCAAAGCTCCTTAATAGAACTAACATAATCTGCGTATTCCTCAAGTTCTTTGAAATAATCTTCTGATGTAAAGATATATTCATTTGAGTTATTAATATCTCGAATAATCTGTAAGAGATCCTGAAGAGATAAAATTTCATTAGTAATTAATAAATCGAAATTTACAATTAAACATACAGCATTTTTCAAAACACTTAATGTATCAAATAAAGTGTTCCGAACATTATTCACTGTCTCATTAGATCTAATTATTACATATGGAATAGAGTCTTCTAGCTCTAAATCCGGAATCCAAGTAAAAGAATTATCAATAATGATTACCGATACAGGTTTTGAGTGCCCTTTTGCTCTTAAGATTGATCCTAATCCAGTATGAAAAGCTCCTTCTCTCACACCAAAATAGTAATGGGTTAAGTAAAGATCAGTCATAAACATCTACTTACTAATTAGATTGACTTTGTAATTTTGCCAAGTATCGCTTGTATCCATCTAGAGTGTCTTCAACTCTCAACATATGCCTTTCTGCTTTAATTCTGAGTTCTTGCCATTCCTCTTCATCGATTTTCTCCGAATTTAGAGCATGTTCTAATTGTTGGATTCTCTCTATGGCCTTTTGTCTTCGGGTTCCGAGGTGTTTGATAACATTCTCAATATCTTCGAATTGTATAGGGGTTTTATCTGCTTCCCCAGCTTCTGCTTCAATAATTTTAGTTAATGCAGATTTCTTTTCTTCTGTTTCGAAATCTTTTTCCTTGGATACATGTGCTATCGTTTCCTTTATTGAGGATACAAAATCAGCAGCTGTTTCTCTCTGCTTGGGTGACGATAAAACTTGATTTAATCTAGATATAGAAGAACGAAATTCATGGACTTCAGCAATTTCTTTCTCACTTAATCCTTCTTCACTTATCACACTTTCTTCAATTGAAGGGGTGCTTGGAAGTGTAATTTTTCCTTCTTTATCACTAATTGATATTAGTTTTTCTGTTAATGGAGAAATAACTGAATCATCTCCCGGATCCAAGGCAGTTAACAAACCTGCTAACTCCTTCAAAGCTTCTTGCTCTGTTTCAATATTTTGCATAAAGGGTTCGTGCTCAAATTCATATTGGGAAGCAATCTCAATACCTTCAATCAAGTCTTTAGCATCATCCATCAAATCCTTTTCAGATTGCTCAGTTGCTTCTGAAATATCATCCAAAGGAGCAGAATCCACCGGTACAGAATCCAATTCAACTTCTTCAATAATTTCTTGTTCTTTAGTTTCCTCAACTTCAGGCTTTTCTATTTCAGCTTCAATAAGTTCTTCAAAAACTTGAACATCAGAATCGTCTTGGTTTTTTTCCTCGTTTTGCTTTATAGGAATCTGTTTTGATGGTTCAATTTCTGTAATTTGAATGTTGCTTCTTTGGAGCTGTAACAAGGCTGTTGTTTGTTGTTTCAGCTTTTTTGTTTCTTCACGAATAGAATTAATGTTAAGCTCTAACGTTTCAAGTTTTGCATTAATGAACTGTAATGTATCATTTTCAGTACCACTGAATCTATGATATTCTATTTGTAGCATATTTGCATATGTTATTACATTGTAAACTGTATCAATCATTTCAGGTAATTCTCTAAACCAAGGTCCTGCACTGTCGAATTTCAGAAGAATATCCTTAGCAGTTGAAAAATGTTTTTCGTACTCTTTTTGTTGCTCTGGAGGTAAACAGGTTTTAACATATGAGGAAAGAGTAGCCAAGTTTGTTATAAGATGTGTTTTAACATCCTCCTCTTCTTCTGGGTTGAACTTACCCTTTAGAACGCCCCAAAACATTGTTTTAATTTCTTCAATTGCTTTCTCAAGACTCATTTTTAAAACCCTAAATTAATTGTTCTTCGTTTAGTGAAATCATGAGGTAATGAAGGCTCTAAATAAACTTTATCGACTTTTAAATCATTTTTCAGCTGAATAGCAACATCAAGTTTTTCCTTCGAATCAATGTTCCAGAAATATAGAGATGGCTTTATCCCTGATCGAGAATAATCACTTAATATAGAAAATGAACTTACCAGATGTTGATACTCAGGACTTTTTTTAGCAGGAAAAGATTCACTCCATGGATTCACATGGATGATTATATTGTTTGTAATCTTTGCCAATTCTGTGATATTTTGACCAAAGAACTCATTAGCTCCAGTAATAAAACCAGTTTCTTTATCAGCTTTTAATACAAAAGAAATATCGATGTTCTTTAGGTTTTTCACAGTATCTGTAATTTCTCTTAATGTTTGATTAATGTAAGTAGACCTTTCATCATTCCAATTTTCCAATAGGTCTCTGGATTCAAGATATTCAAAACTGAAATCTCTTTCAATATTCCACTTGCTCGCAAATAATCTCCTGCATCTATCACAGAAACAAGTTCTTTTACTTGCCAACATCAAATCGTCTAATACCAAACTTTCTATTGGGTAATGAGCTATTTCTAATGCTATAGCTGCTGAATATTTTACCATACTTTCTTGGCTTGGACAAGAATATGAGGCAATAGTAGCCCCATCGCTACTACTTAGTTGAAAATCAGTGTTTTGAGAAAGAAAACTATCCCCATGAACATAAGTAACTGCATCCACTTTTATCCCCATATTATCTGCAATTGTACAAAATGAATGAAAGAAGACACCGTTTGTTTTATCTTTTGGAGCACTATTGCTTTGGTAGAAAGTAAAACCAGATCTTCCCTTTGCAACCAATGATATGGCATCCACCATATGTCCATAATGATCCAAAAAATCATCAGGATTTGTCTGAATGACTGTTGGATCAATAACCAATATCGCCCCGCTCTTTAGTATTTCCTGAAGTATATCTGACACTATAATCACGATGTTATTTTTAATAAGATAAACTCATTTCGCCTTATTAAAAGTTTGTTAGAGGATTATCTTTTTGACTCATGGAAGAATTGGTAGAGAAGAAAAAAAATGAGCAATTTCATGGAACTCAAAAATTACGAAGAGAATGATGAGTCATTATCAAATATTAAGTAGCAATAATTTAAACTCATCATCTAGCGCTCTAGTAAGTGTTGCTTCTGTCTCAAAAATTACAAATTCACCTGTAACAGTAATCTTGTTACCAGGCAATAGATGTCCACCAAAGGTGTTTCCTTTTTGATCACCAACTAACATGTGTAAATGTGCTATGTAATCCCCTGTTTCAGCGTTTTTAGCAATGTTACCGCTGCAATTAAGTATCTCTGCATTAAAATCATAATCATTTTGAAGATAGATTTTTTTTTCTAAATCAAAATAACCTAAAGAGGGGTTACATACCGCTCCTATTCCAAAGACTGCGCCAGATGACACTGCGTTATCTTTACAGTAGGAAACTATGCTCTCTAGTATATCATCACCTTTCTCAAGCTTAAGATAGTGTAACCTTTTTAATTTATCAATTGTTGATTTCATGAGATAATCAAAAATTAGTATTAAATAAAATTAGTGGGAAGAAAGTGCCTTTAAGGGAAATAAACGTTATTATTTTTTAGTATCTAGAAGTCAGTTTAAGGTGCTTTTATAGAAACCACTATAAGAACTGAAAGATGGCCTGATTCCAGCTCTTACTTGTTCTAATGGATAAATCACGTATCCTCCTACCCCGTTCAAACTCAGAGAGTGCTTTCGAATCGCTTGTTCTTTTCCTTTTATAGATTGAATATAAGGAGGCCCATGCTCTTGTATCTTGACCACCGTCCATGATGGGAGGTGGTCCCGAAGTCTACATGAGCTATCAACTTTCTCCCTATAAATTACACTTGATTTTTATATTTAAACCCAATAAAATATTAGAGGACAAAATCATATTTATAAATTGGATTATGTAAATTGGTTTTAATACCAATAATAGTCAAAATATATATTTGATATCTTTAACTAACAATAAAACTAGCGTGTGCAATTTAGAGATGAGCATCAAAATAGAAGAATGGGTAGATCTATCGTGAAAAATGATAATAAAAATTCTCATAAAAGTCTAATGAGTTTTATTCAAGATTCAAACAAAGCAGATTCTGATAAAAAGAAAGAAGGAAATTTGAGTTCAAAGATCAACATAAGAGACAATAAAGAATCAACTTCAACTAAAGGAGCTTTTCTAAACACAAATAAAAAACCAGCTAACAAATCGAAAGGGGTATCCTTTGAAGAAAAGGGAAGCAGTTATGTTCATCTTGCTCCCGAAAATCTATCCTCTTCCTATCTTATTGATGTAAAATATGATGGTAAAAAAGAGAAGGCATATGTAAAACTGTTCAACCCAGAACAAGGTAAAGTTTTCAGATGGTATGATACAACAAACCACCTGCCATATTTGCTCACTACAGTAAGTAAAGCTGAAGTAGAAAAAAAACTTGCAAATGAAAAAGAGTTTATCGGTTGTGAGGTTATTAAGAAATATAGTCTACTTAATGAAAAAGAATTAACTCTAACAAAGGTAATTGCAACAAATCCGCTAGCAATTGGGGGGAGAGATAATAGTTATAGGGAAAAAATCAGCCCCTCTTTTGAGGCTAACATTAGATATCATTTGAATTATATCTATGACAATGGACTAGTCCCTGGGTTGTTCTATGAAGTTAAAAACAACAAACTACAAAGAGTGGAACCTAAAATACCCAATGAAGTTAAAGACAACTTACTTGATATTTTTAAAGGACAATCTCATGAAGTTTTGCAATTAGTGGAGCAGTATCTTCCCATATTCTTTGCCCCTATTCCTAAAATAAGCAGGTGTTCAGTGGATATAGAAGTTGAGAGTGAAAAAAACAAGATTCCTGATCCTCATGCTGCCCTACAGAAAGTAATCTCAATAGGCTTAACAAATGAAGAGAGAGAAACCACTGTTTTTGTGCTTAATGAAGAAAAAAAGCAAATAGATCAAAGCAAAATTTCAGTAAAGGTTAAAGAGTTTGATGATGAGAAAGAGTTGCTTCTAGCAGTTTTTGATGAAATGAGCAAATATCCTATCGTTATTACATTTAATGGGGATGGTTTTGATTTCTTGTATCTAGATAATAGAGCGAAAAAACTTGAAATTGATGAAAAGATGAATCCATTTGTACGAACAAGATTTCAAAACGTTTTCCTTTCCCACTCTATACATCTCGATTTATATAGATTTTTTAGACAACCCGCCATTCGAATTTATGCATTTGGAGGTGTTTATGATAGAATAACCCTTGATGAACTTGGAAAAACAATTCTAGGCAAGGAGAAACTTAAACATGAAAAAGATATTTGGGACTTGGATTTGGAGGAACTTATCGAATACAATGGAAGAGATTCTGAAATAACCTTTGAATTAACCAGTTTCAATAATGATCAAGTAATTAACTTAATAGTAATGCTTTCTCGAATTACAAAAATGCCAATAGATGATTTTACTCGAGCAAGTATTAGTATATGGATCCAGAATTGGATGTATTTTGAACACAGATTCCGAAATTATTTAATCCCAAGGAGAGAGGATATTCTTCAATTAAAGGGAGGTACTTCAACTGAAGCCATCATTAAAGGAAAGAAGTATCAAGGGGCAATTGTAATAGATCCACAAGTTGGTGTATGGTGGGATGTTCATGTAATGGATTTTGCTAGTCTCTATCCTTCCATCATAAAAACTAGAAATCTATCGTATGAAACTTTGAATTGTAATCATATTGAGTGCAAGAAGAACAAAATACCAGAAACCAGTCACTGGATATGTGAAAAGCATGTGGGTATAAGTTCCATGCTAATTGGATTCATAAGGGATATCAGAGTTTACTGGTTTAAAGACAGAGCAAAAGATCCATCGTTAAGCGAAGAAGAAAGAAAACTTAGTGATGTCATACAATCTTCTCTAAAAGTACTACTTAACGCCTCCTATGGTGTTTTTGGTTCAGATAATTTTGCTTTGTATTGCCCTCCTGTGGCAGAGTCAACTGCGGCTCTTGCTCGAGAAGCAATTTCTAAAACAAAGAAATATAGCGAAGAGAAATTAGGATTGCAGGTTTTGTATGGGGATACAGATAGTATTTTCATACACAAACCAACCCCCGAAAACATCGAGGAATTGGAAAAATGGAGCATGGAAACCTTTCAGATAGAATTAGGGACCGATTATGTATTCCGTTATTGTGGACTTTCGGATAGAAAGAAAAACTACTTTGGAATCACAACTGAAGGATATCCAATAGTAAAGGGTTTGATGGGTAGGAAGAAGAATACGCCAATTTTAGCAAAAAGACCATTTGAAAAATCATTAGAAATTTTAACAGATGTTCAAACCCCGGAAGAATTAGAAGAAACTAAGAAGAAGATAATAAGAATAACACAAGCTGTTAACCAAAAAATATCTAAAAGGAATTTTGAACTTGAAGATCTAGCAATTAGTGTAACTCTATCTAAGAAAATCGAGCAATATGATAGTTGGACTCAACCTTTACAAGCTGCAGTTCAACTTATGTTAGCATTTCCTGATGGTGAAAAACCAACTGTAGGATCTTTGATTAGTTTTATCAAAACTAAACCATTTAAGATTCAAGCTCAATCCATTAAGCTTTCAGATCAAATTAGCCAAAGCAAAGAATGCTCTGTAAAACCTATTCAATTGGCTGAAAAATCAGATGTAGATATACCTAAAGTTAAAGAACTACTTAAATCTACTTTAATACAACTTCTGGATACCATAGGTATTTCCTGGGTAGAATCAATTGAAGGACAAAAATCACTTGATTCTTGGTTTAGTTAAATGGGGTGTTTTCGCTGCCTGAAGCTACAATGATTAGAATATCACAAAAATCCCTCAACATTGAGAGCTTGAATGATTTATATTCAGCTCTTGAGGAAGAACCCGTAACAATAAAACGCTTGTTTGATCCTCGTTTCTCAAGATCAGGTGATGATTTAGTTATCGAAGGTGATATTGACAAAGTTCTAGAGAAATTAACTCAAGATTTACCACGAATCATTTCAATTAGATTCAAAAAAAATAATCTTAATACAGTTCTAGAATCGAAATCAGTTTTGAATATTGAACATGGAGATACCAAAATCTTCTTTGGTACAACTCTGGTAGATTATGAACATTTATACTCTAAATTGCGAATAAATGACAAAACAAAGATACTTTCTTTGCTTTTTCGATCACAATTAGGGGGTCAATTTATTTCACTTATGCCCGTAAAAATCAAAGGAGTTGTGGTAACAAATCGAATCAATAACAGTGTTGAGTTCATTCTACCCTCTCAAAGAATTGTTACACTACGAAATTGGTTAGAAGTACTCGAAACTAACTCTAATGTTAATTTTGATACACTTGTTGATATATTTCGAATAACAGACCCAAGTATGCGGAAAAAAATGGAAGATGCTATGAACTGGATTAATCTTCAACTTCCTGAAATAGTAGCAAAATCATCAGTAATTGAAAATATCGATATAGTTAGAGCTTTTCAAAGTACCCTTAATTTGATGTAAGCTTGTAGTTTACTAACAGCAAGAGTTAAAGTTAAAAACATTCCTACTTTTTATGCTCTGAAGGAGACAAATCAATGAAATCAAAGAGTAAGATTCTCTTGTTAGTAGTTCTCACATCAGTAATGTTCTATGCTCATTTTGCAGCTAGTTACGTACCAGAACAACAATTAATAGTTAAACAAGTAGCTTTTGATGAAACAGCTGTTCAAAACGAAAATATAGAAGTTGGTATCATAATCAAGAATTATTTAAACTATACAATCACCAATATTACTGTTTCTTTAAGTTTCACAGATTCAACTCCATTAACCCTCAATTCAAGTATGTTTGGGAGATTAACAAACGGTAATATAACTCTCAATTCAACAATGCAAACACCAGAAGAGTATGACTTTACTCCAGTAAATATCACTTATGGATTCATGACAACAGAATACTTGGAATTTAATATTACACAATTAGAACCTGGTACAAATATTATATTCTATTATAACTTAACTTCAGATAGTATTATTTCTAAAGCTATACCTCCCGTAGATATGTCATATCTTGATAATTGGGGGGATTTACAGGAAATATCTCGTCTAAGTCGGATTCTAGTTGATTTCGTTTCAGCTGATTCACCAATAAACACTATCTTACCACAATGGAATTTGGGTAAATCAATTTCCGCGGCATGGGCATGGGTTATTTTTGCTTTAGTGCCAGCTGTAATTGCAGGATTATCTGCATTTCTATTGTATTTTAGAAGGAGATAACTGATTAACTCCTTACTTTATTCTTATCAATTCTATGAAGAATATTTGTAGAAACCCTCGCCAGATTTTCTACCCAATTTACCCTTTTCAACCATTTTCTTTAGAAGTGGAGCTGGTTTATACATTTCACCATACTTAGTTGCTATGTAACTTCCAATATCTAGCATAATATCCAAACCTATGTAATCTGAAAGTTCAAACGGTCCCATTGGATGATTAAGTCCAAGTTTTACTGCAGTGTCTATATCTTCTTTTTCCGCAACGTTTGTTTCTATTAGTTTATAGGATTCATTCAAGAAAACCCAAAGCAATCTATTAACAATGAAACCAGGAGCTTCGTTTGAAGGTACTGGTGTTTTACCCAGCTTTTGACAGAGAGACATTATTTTACTAACAGTTTCATCATTTGTTTTATTTCCTCTAATTACTTCAACTAATTTCATCAACGATGGTGGATTGAAGAAATGAAGTCCTAAAAATAGTTCTTGTCTATTCGTTACCATTGCAAGATCAGTTATGCTGATTGCAGAGGTGTTACTTGCAAAAATGACATCGTTTTCACATATTTTATCAAGCTCTGTAAACAATATTTTCTTTGCTTTAGATTCTTCAACAATTGCTTCGATTACTAATTGAACATCTTTTGTACATGCAGCTAAGTCAACATTAAAGGAAATTTTACTTTTTATCTGATTGGCTTCTTCCTCTGTTATTTTCCCCCTCTTCATACTTCCCTTGAGGAATTTATCTATTTGTTCCTTTCCTTTTTCTAGATACTCTTCATTTACATCATGGAGACTAACGTTGATTCCAGCTTGTGCTAAAACCATTGCAATACCACTTCCCATTGTTCCAGAACCAACTACTGCAATTTTCTTGAACTCAAAACTCATACATCAACTTACTCAGCTTTATTATTTAAGAATTCAGCAAGAAATATGGTTGGTAAAGCATAATTATGTTATAGTACTCATAATTACATATGGTTTCAAGTAACCTCTTAGTATTACATCGTCTTTTATTAATTTTTCAGAGGTTTACCTTGGTGCTAACTGCATGAATTCCAAAGTGGAAGTTAAATTTCGAGATTACGATATATACAAGTTAGCCATATGTGGACCCGGTAGATCGGGAAAAACAACAATTTGCAAAAGGATAACAGAAAATATTTTTCTAAAACATTATAAGCCAACTGTAGGGGCTGAATTCCATACTTATTCATTTAAAACTGGCAAAGGAAAAGCGGTAGCACTGTTTTACGACATGGCAGGACAAAAAAGATTTGGAGTAGTTAGGAATCTCCTATATTCAGGAACCAATGCTGCAGCAATCATCTTTGATGTATCTAGGAGAGAATCATTCAAAGAGTGTGCAGATTGGATTAGAGAACTTAGAAATCAAAATCTTGATTTGGATATTACAATTGTTGGCAATAAAACTGATGCAAAACGTGAAGTTTTAAGAGGGGATGCAGAAAGAATATCTAGAAAACTAGGCTGTAGATATCTTGAAACATCAGCATTAACTGGAGCCGGAATAGGAGAATTAGTTAAAGCTCTTCTAGGAAATGCAATAAAAAATGAAACTATGAAACGAGCAGGAAGATAAGAGGAACTGGAAAAAATTCTTGTAATTTTCTTCTTCATTCATTCTCTTCAGAAGCACAAAATTTTTCAGCGTTCAAACAAACAATCAAACAATAATGAAAGGGAAAAGAAGAGTTTCGAATATAAGAATCTATGTTATCCAGTATTCCATCTTTCTATTTGGTGGTATTCTGCTTATTGTTGGATTATATATGTATGATAAAGCTATTGCTGTTTTTGAAGAGAGCGGAATTGATGCGAGAGGACTAGAAATAGCAGGTTTCATCACTGCTGGATTAGGTGTTTTGTTTCTACTATTATCGTATATTTATGCAAGAACAGGTGCTAAGGTTATAGGGACAAATTGCCCTTATTGTTACGGAACGGGATATGTAGATGCTGGACCAAAAAGAGAAGCTAGAAAAGATGTTTGTCCAGTTTGTAGCGGAACTGGAAAATTGAAAGATAAAGGGTTAAAGCATTTAGAAGAAGAAAAGAATAGGCAAATAAGGGAAAAAGAAGAAAAGAAACGTAAAAACAACGAAACTAATCTTGAACAAGAATAAATACAAATCTGAGTCTTTGAACTTTCCAAGCTAGTGTATCTAAATATGTTTTAATTTAGATTACACTGACTCTTTTAGTCAATGTTTAAAAGAGATAAACCTATTTTTCAGATAATGGTTAAGATTACCTTCATAGTGGGAGAAGGAAAAGGAAAAACAACAACAAGTATAGGTTATATTTTTCAAAAGCAAAGAGAAGGAAAATCAATACTAGTAGCTCAATTCCTAAAAACTGGTAAAAACTGTGGAGAATGTAATTTTTTTAAGGATAAGGATAATGTAAGGTGGTTTACGTTTGGGAAAGATAGGTTTTATCAATCGAAGGATCAAAAAGAGGAATATATAGCTTTGATAAACAATGGTATCAGTGTTCTAGAAAAAGAACTAAAGAAAGCTCAAGTTGAGATACTTCTTTTGGATGAAGCAGGAATTGCTCTCTCATTTGGATTAATTTCTTGGGATCAATTGAAGGGAATCTTTCCCTATGTTAGTGATGAAATTATCTTGACTGGAAGAAAATTTCCAGAAGGACTAAAATTAAAAGCTGATACAATCATTGATGTTAAAGAAATTAAACATCCCTACACCAAGGGTATTGAAGCAAGAAAAGGGATAGATTTCTAAAAAAAGTAATTTTCTCGATAAAAAACCAGTTCATTTAATCAGTTCATTACTTTCAAAATACAGTCTCCCTTCGAAGAAGTTAAATCTAAGGAATAGTAAGTGTAATATGAGTATTATCTTTAAATACTCTAACCTCTTCGGAGTAATAGCAGTGGTGCATAATATGAGCAAAGAAACACAGGAAGAAACCACTAAGCCTGATTCAAAGGAAATTGGAGAACAATACGAAGAACATCTAATTGAGATAGAAGAACAAGAGAATTCTAAGAAGAAAAAAGCAGATGTTGAGCTGAAACTTAAAGATGTTCCAGGTTTAGGAAAGAAAACCCTGGAAATTTTAATTGAGAATGAAATCACAACTATTGAAAAATTAATGACGACAAGGCTTATTGAATTACAGACAATGGGTGTCCAAAGAGCTATTGCAAAGAAAATTAGGGGAGAAATAATTTCTACAGTACAAAAGTATAGGTTTTTCAAAGAAGAAATCGGTTTAGAAGATTTACCTGGAGTAGGAAAAACTACCGCAGATATGCTAAGAGAGAAGGGATTAAACGTTTATCTTCTTGAAACAACTCCTATAAGAGAATTAGAAGAAAAGTATGGGATTACAGCAAGTGCTGCAAAAAAATACAAGCAAGCTCTTACTGAGGCACGTGGAGGAATTGAGTTCATTAACGGTTTTGAGATAATGGAAAAACAGAAGGGGTCTCCAGCTTTTTCTTATGGGATTAAAGCATTAGATGCGTTAACAACTATTGAGGAATTAGATGTTGCTGGAGTGAGGCTTGGAGAGACTATAGAACTTTTTGGACCTTTCCGCTCTGGAAAGTCACAATTATGCCACCAGCTTTGTGTAACTGTTCAACTTCCACCAGAATTAGGAGGAGTTGGAAAGAAAGCTGTATTTATAGATACTGAGGGAACATTTTCTCCTAGTAGAATTAAAGCAATTCATGGTAAATTACAAAATGATTTAGGTTGGGAGAAAAGTTTTGAGGATGTTCTTAGAGACATAACTTACGCAAGAGCGTATAACTCAGATCATCAAATGACTCTAGTAGAAAGACTACTTGAATTGTTTTACAACCACAAGGATGAATATGGGCTTGTTGCTCTTGATTCTGCTACAGCTCATTTTAGAGCAGAATATGCGGGAAGAGGAACTCTTGCTGAGAGACAACAAACAATCAACCATCATTTAGGGATTCTTGGAAGATTAGCAGACACCTATAATGTAGCTATTGCAATCACAAACCAGGTTCAGTCAAATCCCGCAGCCTTTTTTGGTGATCCAACTCAAGCGATTGGTGGAAATATCCTTGGTCACTGGGCTATAACTAGATTCTATTTAAGAAAATCCAAAGGCGAGAAGAGAATTATTAGAATTTATGACTCACCATATTTACCAGAATCAGAAGCTGTATTTGCAATAACACCAGAAGGTTGTGTTGACGTAGAGGGTTCAGACTAACCTTTAATTTATTGCATATGAGTGCCACAAGTTCCACAAAACTTCCATTTCATATTAACAACAGATTTGCAATAAGGACATCTTCCCTTGTATTCTAACGGTATGTGAGAAACATCTATGTTCATCGATTCACCATATTTTGTTACAGGAGACACTCCCATCATTTCAGCAGGTTCAGGTTCTAAATTATCGATTATGTTGGTCCTTAGAACTGAACTATTCTGAGGTTCATCATATGGTAAAACTGTCTCTTCAATGGATGATTCTGAAAAAAAACTTTGGGTATCCATATTATCAATATCCATCTGAACTGGATCAGTATAAGATCTGTTAGGGGGAGATTGCGATGGACTAGAAGGTGATTGTGAATCAAAGTCAGGGTCATATGAAGTTAATGAAGAATCTGTTGTTTCTTCTTTTGACAAGTTCAGTTTTTCAAAAATCTTACAGTGGGTAGATATTGGACAGGATTTGCTCCTAAATTCAAGATTTGGGGCAGGATCAATAAAAGTTCGTCCAATTAGTAAGGAACCATTTAAAGGATGGATTTTCAAACCTTGTTCAAGAAGAGCTCTAAGAACCTCTTTTGGATCATAAGACTCACCGTTTATCTCTATGATGCCCTTAATATCACCTAGATTCATCATAACATGTACATAATTTAGTTTAACAAGTTAAAAAATAAGTATTATATCAATATGGACGGGGGTATTACTATATTAATAAAACACCCATTAATCTTGATATTTTAAGTGAATTGCTTTGGTCACTCTTGTTAACCAATCATCTAGTTTACCAATTAATTCAGAATGGACTTCAGGAAGAAGTACATCTGCTTCAGGCATTTTTGAAACTCTTTGAACCCAAGAGTTTAGTTCATATAACATTGGTGACATTCCGACATGAGTTTCGACTTCATCCCTTAAATCTTCGATCATCTTTGATATGTTCCCACAACTACTAGTAGGGCTAACCATTTGTGTTATATGTTTAAATTTCTTGGAAACAGCATTAAAAGCTGCATCAGCTTCAGCTGAAACTCCTGCTCCATCATCTTCTTCAGCTATACCTGGAGAAGTATATTCTACTGGAGCTGGTTCAGCGGGTACTGCAACTGCAGGGGCAGATCCTTTCTTGGCTTTGCCTTTGGATTTTGCAGGAGCTGCAACAGCAATAGATCCCAACCCATCAATCTTAGTGTTTAGGTTTGCGATCATATCTTTAATTCCAGGAATCTCACTGAGTTTAAGACCTACCTCAGAAACTTGATTTTCAACATTAGAAAAACCCGTCATCTTTGTTTCTAATTGCGTAATTTGAGTAGATAGTTTAGAAATCGCATCATTTACATTTTGAACAAGAGTTGAAAGCTTATTGATTGAGTTAATTAGTTGAACTAACATTTCCTCTGGGTTACTCATACATATTCACATATAGTAATTGTTATCAAATTAAAAAAATTTGTGGATTAGGCGTAATCAAAAACTAGTTTCATTTATTAGCTGAATCAAATTTCATTTAGGAGAGACATAATCTTAATATATCTAGCAAACTTTTCATAGATGAAGGCTAATGAGCGAAAGAGACATCGTGGAATTACTAGTTAGATGGCGTTCTGTTGCAATGATGTTAGAAAGAAAAGAATTTGAGAAAATTGCAGGAGATCAAAAAGGATTAATTGCAGCCATACTCATGATACTTCTAGAGATGCAGAACAAAGGTTCAGGAGGATACTAGTTACAACCATCCTTAAAAAAACATACTGGATATGAAGCAATGTTAGCAGAAGAAGAATTTTGGCCTAGAATAGCAATCGAAGCCAATGAGTTAAAAAAAGAATTGCCAACATTCAAACCAATAGACGGAAATACACTTCAATGGAGGGGATTTATTTTTGGAGCAGGTTTATATGAAAATGGTGTTTTTGTACTTGATATCGATATTCCGAGAGAATATCCATTCAAACCTCCAAAGGTAAAAATGCTAACAAAGGTTTTTCATGCTAATGTATTTGATACAAGAATATGTGTAGGGGTTCTAGGCGCAGATTGGACCCCAGCGAACAATCTAGTTGATGTTATAGAATCAATTCGCTTCATTTTAAGTAATCCAAATCCTGATGACCCTTTAAATTCAACAGCTGCTAATCTGATGAAAAGAGACCCTAAAGAATATGCTAGAAAAGTTCGAGAATATGTAGAAAAATATGCTACATTTGATCAGATAGGTAAGTACAATTTATAGCAAATCTTCTTTTATTACAGCATGACTGAATCTATCATCATAAGGAATTTTTATTTAGAGTTAAGAAAATAATATATCAATGTCACAGGGTTACGTACAGGAAATATTCTCAAGTTTCCAAGGTGAAGGAGCAGCAGTTGAAGGAAGCTGTTATGGATTAAGACAGATTTTCATCAGATTCTCAGGATGTCCTCTTGCTTTAGGTGTTCATGGAACAAAAGGTTGTATCTGGTGTGATTCTCCGAAATCTTGGAGTACAACTCCATCAAAATGTCTTGTGGAAACACAAGCAGGAACTCAATCCTTTGAAGAAATATCTAACCCTTTGACACCTGAAGAAATTTTAGATTTTGTGAAAAAGCTTTCTACTAAGGATTTGCACTCTGTAAGTTTGACAGGGGGAGAGCCCTTGTATCAGGAATCATTTTTTGAAGATATTACTAGCCTTCTCAAAGAAGCAGGATATAAAACATATTTAGAAACAGCATACACGGATAATTTTGTGTTTCTAGAAAAATTATCAGAAAAAATTGATTTTGCATGTGTAGATATAAAGGATAAAACAGCGAATGCTGCTCTAGAATGGGAGAATCTTGTAAATCAGGAAGTAGAAATGAGTAGGATACTAAAAAACGCAGGAACTAAAGTATTTGCAAAAACTGTAATAACCAAAGCCTCAAAAAAAGAAAATTTTGAGATTATTGCAAAGAAGTGTGGATCCATAGATCTTCCCATTGTTATCCAATTTGTTACACCAATAGTTAATTCTAAGGTTGAACAACCAACATGGGAGCAAGTGAATGATTTCTCTCAAATTGCTGGGAAATTTCTTTCACCTGAAAAAATAGGGATTTCAATACAAATGCACAAAGCCGTAGAAATCTTGTAGGGAATAAAGATGAATCTAAATAGCAAAAAACTATCAGATGTTCAATCAGATGAATCAAAAATACAGATAGGTATTAGGAGAGTAGGAGTTAGTGATATTCCAAAAATTATTCGTAGGAAACGTTTTGGTGAATATAATGAATTATCAGCAAAAATAGATGTTTATGTCGATTTATTGCCTTCAAAAAGAGGAATTCACATGTCCCGAAATCTAGAAGCTATTAATGAAGTTATATCAACACTTACAGGAGAAGTTATTTCTGATTGTGAAGAATTATGTGCTCAAATTGCAGAAAAGGTTCTTTCTATTCAACCAGGAGCAACTAATGCTGAAGTAACACTTGTTGCAGATTATGAAATGGAAACTCATTCAGAAGCCATTGGAAGGAAGAAATCCAGTGTTCACAAATTAAGAGCTGGAGCTCTTGCGCATAAAACTGGAGAAAATATTACGATTACTAAAATAATTGGTGCAGAGGTTGAAGGAACAACAGTCTGTCCCTGTTCTCAAGAACTATCAAGGGATTTTGCTAAGGAAAAACTTGCAGAAGAGGGGTTCACAGAGGAACAAATAGATTACGTAATTGAAACCATACCTTTAGCATCGCATAATCAGAGATCAAAATCAATTTTAGTAATTGAGCAACCAAGAGATGCAGAAAGAATAGAACTTGAAGATATAATTGGAATACTAGAAACATCGATGAGCTCACCTACACATGAAGTACTAAAACGAAAAGATGAGCAAGCTGTTGTTCTCTATGCACATCAACATCCAGCCTTTGTTGAGGATGTTGTAAGATCGATTTTGCAGAAAGTTTCTAAAAAATACTTAAATCAGCCCCCAGAAACATTAATTTGTGTCAAACAAATTAACTATGAAAGCATTCATCAACATAATGCAGTTGCAGAAGTTAAAATATCTTTAAAGAAATTGATGGAACAACTTAATGGATTGGAAGCAAATGAAGACAATAAATAAACCGCCATATCATATCATTGTAGAAGATTTTGCTAATCAAATGATTTATGATGGATCTCAGCTTTCAAGTCATTTTACAGCTGAAAAATATGGTATAATAGGAGATAGTATTCTTGTTTTTAGAGGGGGAATGAAGCTTTCTCCAAAGGAAATGGTTGATATTAAAGATATTCTCAGAGAATCGCACTTGAGTAATATTTTAATTAGTTCTGATGATTCCCTACATTTCATAATTGAGGAATTTGATATACAACCACCAAATATGGAATTAGAATATTACAGACTCCGGATATTTGCTCAAACAGTCATCGATATTTTGAAGGAAAAAAATATTCAAATTGAAAGAAAAGGAACAGATATTTTCGTTGATGGAAAAAAACTAAACGTGGGAATCGCGACAGTAGGAATTTCAAGTAGTAAAATCCACTTTGGAATAAATATCCTTAGCACAGGAGTTCCAGAACATGTTCAAGCTATTGGTTTAACGGATCTTGGAGTACAAACAGAAGAAATACAAAACTTGGCAATTCAAATAGCTGAGAAATATGTAAGTGAAATATCCAAAATTAAAGAGGATATTGCAAAAACTAGAACAATATAGGTGATAATTTGAAATTAAAAATCTCTGGTGACAAATTAACCTTTGCTTCAGCACATATGTTAACAAGACATGATAAATGTGCACGCCTCCATGGTCATAATTATGATATTGAGGTTGAAGTTGAAGGAAAAATGGATGAAAATAATATGTTGATTGATTTTGGGATCTTCAAAACAGCTGTTGGGAAGATAGTAAAAAAATTTGATCACAGAGTTCTTATTCCCGATTTTAACAAGGACTTAAAAATAACAACCACAGACAAACAAGTCATAGTTGACACATGTGAAGGAAGATATTATCGTTTTCCAAGAGAGGATGTAATTTTGCTCCCTTTAGAAGCAACCACTGTAGAGCTATTGGCTAAATATTTTCACAGCCTAATAAAAAAACAGTATCCTCAATTCAAAATAACTATTACAATGGCAGAGACACCTACAAGTGTTGTGACATATACAGAATGAGATTTTAAAGAGAAAATAATACGTGAATAATACGGAAATATCAGTAGATAACAGGTGAAAAATATGCGAAAAGCGATTGTCTTGTTTTCAGGGGGAATGGATTCCACCGCATGTTTATATTGGACAATGCAAAAATATGATGAAATAACTCTACTAAGTTTTCTTTATGGTAGTAAAGAAGATCAAACCATTATCAAGGTCAACAAAAAGTTTTCCTCCTTGCTTTCTGTTAAAACTAAGATTATCAATTTGCCTTTTCTAGAAGAATTTTCCCAAGAAGCTGGTTCTAGTCTTACAAAATCTGAAAAGAAACCTCCAGAAGTTAGCTCCTTTGAACAATTAGATAGGAAAGATTTAGCTTTGCAAACTGCTAAAGAAGTTTGGATTCCAGGAAGAAATATTCTCTTTCTTTCAATAGCAGCTTCTTTAGCTGATAGTTCAACAGTACCAACAGATATAATTTTTGGAGCTAATAAGGAAGAAGGAACCACATTTCCAGATAATACCTTAGATTTTGTTAATAGGATGAATAAATCAATTGAATTAGGGTGTTTAAACCAAGTTACAATTCAAGCCCCATTTCATGATTCAGATAAGAAGGACATAGTTGTATTTCTTACTGAAAACAATGCCAAAATGGCTTTTTCATCATCCTGCTACCAAATAGAGGAATGGACAAATGAAGGAAAACCAATACATTGTGGCACCTGTGAGTCTTGCCAAAGGAGAAAAAGAGCTTTTCTTCAAGCAAGTATAGACGATCCCACAGAATACAGATAACTTTGGAAAAAATGTTTTTATGTGTGAACATACATAGTGTTGACACTGGGGTGTTATCATGGGTCTTCGGATTTTTTCAGTTAGGAGAGATGGAAGTTATAGTGAAGTACCTGCAAGAAGAGAGAGTTTTTTTGAAGATAATGGAGCATACTTGATTATAGACAGAGTAGAAAAAAGAATCTATGTCTATAGAAAAGATGGGATTCCTTCCTCTCTAGCTTATTGGGCAGGAAGAGCAGCAACGAATCTTAAAACAAAAAAAGGATCAAAATACAGAGTTATTAACATAGAACAAGAAGAAAGAGATAGAATATTACCTGAATTAATACAAAAGCTAGAAGAAACCGCTTATTCAGAACCCTCTACAACTACAAAGACAGGTTTAGGAGGGAGTGCTTATGTTTATGGTGAAAAAATAGTTCCAGCTACTCAAACTATTAGTAAAACAACGAGTGAAATCAAGTACGAAAAGGGATTACCAGAACCAAAACCAAAACAAGAATCTATTCAAATGATGCAAGGTTCAGAAACATATGACTTTGAGGAAGTGGCTAAAACCCTAGCATCCAAAATTCTGTTTGATTCAAATATCGAACACATGAAAAAAGTTGAAAAACCACCACGAAATAAGCTTAGAAATGAGCTAATTAAAAAAATCGATGGTTTATTAGATAAGATGTACTAGAAATCTGAGATCTCTTTAAAATTACTTCCTTTTTCTAATTTTCGCAATAAAGAAGCCTTCAGTTTCATGCAAATGGGGAAATAGTTCTTGTACTTCTCCATGTGGTGTAGTACTTAGAGTTCCAATGATAGGCAGAGGTGTTTCTAGATAAAAATCTTCATTCTCCTGTAGAAAGGATGAAATTATGTTGTGATTCTCATCATGAAATAATGAACAAGTGGAATATACTATAACGCCATTAGGTTTAACTAAGTGTGCGGCTTCTTTTAGTAAATCAGTTTGCAAGTCAACATACCAACGTAAGTCTCTTTGCTTCATTTTCCATTTGTTTTCTGGTCGTGAGGAATATGTCCCCGAACTAGAACATGGGGGATCAAGTAATATTTTATCAAAAGTATCAGAAGTTATTTTACTGAATTGCTTAGCATCACCTTGAACAATATCTATTGGTTTAACACCAAGCTTTTTCATTCTGTTTCTCAAAATATTGATGCGTTCATCATTTATATCTACAGCAGTAATCCTTGATTTATTATCTAACAAAGCTGCAATGTGCGAAGTTTTACTTCCTGGAGAAGCACACATATCAAGAATGAGTTCATTTGATTTAGGATCCAGAACAAGTGAAGCCAAAGCTGAAGCTTTTTGTTGAATCACAATCTTACCATTTTGGAACTCAATTGTGCGAGGGATTGGAATGGGGGTTTTTTCAATTCTTAGCAGATTTGGAATTCCATTATCTATTGTAAAAGCAATTTCTTGTTCTTCAAATCCAAGAGTTATTTCCTCCATGTTTGATTTTAAATCATTAACCCGAACATACATAGGAATAGTTGTTAGAAAAGTTGAAAGGATTTTTTCTGCAAAAGCCTCTCCCCATTGTCTGATAAATTTCCTTATTATCCATGTGGGAGTAAAATATCTCAGAGCTGCTTTGGATGCAAAATCATGCTTATTTTCATAAAGAACCTCCTCTTGTAAATTGTTTATAGAATGAAGAATATTCTCTAGTTCTAAATCGTTAATCTTCTTATAATGGGGTTTAAGTAATTCAATTACATGATTTATGTTTTCTTTTTCTACTTTGAGAAGTTGAGTAGCCAATCTGAGGAGAGCTCTCATTCTAAAACTAATTTTTCTCAAAGAAAAGGAGGAGGAGCTTGTTTTAATATACAAATCAATCAGGTTTAGCTTTCTATATATTTCAAAAACATGATAATATATCCGAGATTCATCATAATTCGTTAAATCATTATCTTGAATATGATATCTGAGAATAGTTCTAATTGAACGACCTTCATCTACTTGTTCAAGTGAAGTTAGAATTAACGGAATTAATGTATTCATATTCTCCCCCTAATTTTATGATGGTCTCTTATACTACTTAAGTTTATCATCGTTTTTGTAAATCTTGATACCCTATCCACTCTTTTGCTTTAAAAGGATGGAAAAGAACTTTTTCATTTGTTTCAAGCTGGAGTACTTGAGCAAACTTACGTAAAGCTATATTACAATAATCAACAAATGGAATAAACAAAAAATTCATTCTGTTTTTTTGATATATTGGAATGGAACTTGAATCCAAATGGAAACTTACAATGGTATTAATTCCTTCTTCTTTCAACTCTTGAAAATCTGAACTTGAGAATTTTTCATTTTCTAACACAAATGATAATTTATCCTCTTGTATTCCGAATGAATGAGCGATCCATTTTTTGTTTAGATGACTCAAAGTTACAAGAAAATCTTGAAAACTCATTTCAGGCAAATTCCACATTGTTAGTTTCTTGTCAGTTTCTGTAACAAGGCTTGAATCGTCCATTTTACTTAATCCTAGAGTTTGAAGGAAGTAGGGAAAACTTCCTTTTACTGAATGAAGCCATTTGTGGGGTAATCTAATTGTTTTGATGTTATTTGTAATTAAAGACCTTAATAATTCAAAGTCTATTTCTGAAAGAGGAAATTTATTCTCTATAATGGATAAAGGCAATAAGGTTACAGCAACATTTGCTTTGTTATCATTCATGAAATGAGCGAGTTTCAGATTCATCAAAGGTGAAACAACGATGCATTTCACATTAGTAGCTTTTAATTTATGAGGGGAAAATGTACCAAATTCAATACCAAAGTCTTTTGAACGTTTTGTTTCCCTATCGCAGATATTGGCAACTGATCCGAGAATTTCATCTAATGATTTTGTCATTCTGAATCAAAGAAATAATAACAGCTTAAAAAACACTTTGGGGGCTTAGTTGAAACTGAAAGAATTATTAAGTTCTTAAATATTTATTCGAAAAAATTCAGAAAAAAGAAGAGAAAAAGAGAAGATAATTAAGAAATAACAAAAAATTCTGTTGCCCAAAGAATTCCATCATCATCTTCAGTATAAGTATAGTGAATTACATTTCCTATTTCAGCTAGAACAACTTGGTTCCAATGTGTTTCATTGAGATAACCCTGTGAGCATCGAATTATCTTTGAATTATTTAATTGGAACACAAAAATACTATTTCCGTCATCTACATATGAACCCAAATTATCAATTTCAGCTGTTATGTACTCTTGTTGAGGGATTTCTGAAGCGAAGAAAGATTTGAACTGTAATCGCGCTTCTCTTACTACTTGAGAACCTGATAAACCTTCAGCCTCCGCTATAGAGATGTAGCTAGAATCTAAAGCATCAATCACACATACATAAGATAATCTTTGCACAGTACCACTTTGCCAATAAATTGGGATAAACCAAGCAAGCCTAAATCCTATTGAAGTATTTAGAGTATAAGGTACAGGCATCTGAACAATGTAACTCCCCTCATTAGGGATTGTAAGTTGACCTTCCGCTAACTTTGAAGCTGTGACAGCAGAAATGTAACCTCTTTCTCTCAAGTTATAGAATGTTGTTCCATTTTTCCTTATAATCCCAATTCCAGCTAAGGTTTCTGAAGAATCTCTTGGATGTGTAGCGAAGAAAGCAAGAGTTGAATTTTGACATTTGACATATCTGATGTCTTCAACACCTTCTCCGTAGAATCCAAGTCTATCTGAACTATAGTGAGGAAATCCAGGCAATAAGCGTATATTTCCATCTGCTGTTGTATCTCGCTTATTTCCCCATTTTATAATCCATTCTAATTCTATCAAATCTTCTGAAAAAACCTGCAGAATATATTTGGGAGTCGTATCTAGTTCATCAGCTGCATAATGAGTGATTATTTCACCGGTCTTGATATCTAATACATCGATACCGTCTGATAACCACGCACCATAGACGTTTCTAGTTGATCGTGTAACAATATATACCCACTCTGTCCCGGTCCATGCAGGATAAGAACGCCAATATTTGGCCTTTTGATCACGTCGATAATTCTTCAAGTTAATATCATGATTATACCATAGACCTTCTGCATAATTGAAATCACCTTTTACAAAGTTGATAATTACAGGTTCAGCATTTGGGTTATTGACCTCTACTAAAACCAATCCCCAAGCAAGGTTAAATTGTCCTGATCTCCATATTTGCGCAGATTTCTTCGGTGCATAAATCATGCACCAGTATATAGAATCGTTAACATATATCACATTAGCTTCTGTCAGCACTGCATTAGAACCAAACACAGCTTTGTTCTGTTCAGCTTTGCTTATTGCAAATTCTTTAGTAACAAGTCTTATGTTATTATCAATCTCATTTTCTTCATCGAAAACAAGAAAAGGCAGATTTGTTTCGTCATATGTGACAGTATTTTCAAAATATTTTGCGCTTAGCATTGTTTTCCGTACACCCAACAGGGTTTGACCACCTACAATGACTAGAAGTATCAGGATAACTATGGATAAGAGAGCTTCCCTTCTTCTTTTAAATCTAACTAAGAGATTAATCCTACTAATCGTTAGTTCAAATATTACCGTAGTAAGAGTTGTTACTGATCCTACTATAATTAAATGTTCAATAGCTCCTACCATTATTATACGATTGAGAAATCCAACTATCCAAACTCCTAGTAGCAGCACTAAGAAAACAACTGCTGCGAAATATCCTAATCCTTTGCTTCTTTGTCTTATACGGAAAATTATCCAAATAAGGGGAATATAAGCAACAAATAATAAAAAAGTAATACTAGCATAACCCATAACTTGTGTTGTGGGATTTAGAATATAAATCTACTTCAAAAAAGCAATGTTCTTCTTAATTAATACAAAAAAAATCTAAATATAAAAACAAAAGAAGAAATTTTCTTGACAATAGGTTTTTATCAAACGTTGAACTACATTTCTTAATGACAAGTGCAGTCATCTTAGCAAATATAGCAGCTGATATTCCTTCAAATTTAATAGAAAAATACAATATTTTTACAATACAAGTACCTGTGGAGTTTCCAGACACTAATGAAGAACTATTATATCCAAGTGAAATCACTTATGAAGAATTTTTGAAGAGAATTCATACCAGTAAAAAAATGCCTAAACCCATTCAACCAAGCATAAATTATTTTGTAAACACTTTCAAACACTTGGAAGAGGAAGGATATGAAGATATCTTCATAATTAATATGACATCAAGAGGTACTGGAATAGTTAACACCGTTAAAGCGAGTATCATTCAATATCAGAAACAGGGAGGAATAATCAAATTCCATCAATATGACTCTAAAGAGGGATCCTTTGGAGTGGGTATTTCAGTTATAAAAGCAGCTAAACTTTTTAGCGAAGGAAAGGATTTCACAAAAATAATTTCTCGCTTGAATGAGTTTAAGAGTACTGAACTAAAAACTACTTTTACTTTTGAAAGCTTAAAATACTTACAAAGAAGCGGTAGAATAGGGCTTATAAAATTCGTTATGGGGTCTCTTCTGAATATTTATCCTTGTTTGGAAGGAACACAAGATGGTGGGATTAACTCTTTTAATCAAGCAAAATCATATGAAGAAGCAATAGAAGCTATTGTAACTCAAGCATATAACTTGATAAAACACTTCAAGAATTTGGGATGTTATATCGTTTCGGGGAATGCAGAAAAAGGATCAACTCTTGCAAAACAGATTCTAACTGAACAATTTCCTGAAGTAAATTTCTATGGAATCATTCCAATGAGTGGCATAACATATAGTTTTACGGGTCCTGGTTCCGTGATTGTTGTCATGTTTAAAGACTTTGAACATTGAAGTGAATAATTGTTGGAAGACACAAAAAAGATCTAACTTGTTATAACTTCATACCATTTTTTTAGTGATAATGCCTTCCATTGTTCTCTTTTTGAGGGATAATAATCAATTTTATCAGCTTGTTCAAGAATTTCTTCTTCGGTTTTTCCTTCGGCAATCATTTCCTTCATAAGCGAAATAACTTTGTTAAGATAAGCTAAAAACTCTTCTAAAGTTTCCTTTCCAGATATTGAACCATGACCTGGGATATAGTTCTCTACATCTAGTGATAGATATTCTTGTATAGATTCTACCCATTTCAAAGGATCTGAAGTAGGAGTTCCGCCCCATGGAAAGCTATGATTAAAGAGGTTATCTCCCGCAAACATTACTTTGTAATTGGGGCAATAAACATAACTGGATCCCGCTGTATGTCCACCTGTTCTCTTTACAATAACCTTTACATCACGATCTACTAATTCATACTCATCTGCAAATGTTTTGTTAGCAAGAACTATCTTTAATCCATCCAAAGCTAAAGGGTCTTCTGAATTCTTTTTCCATTCTTCTAAGGCTTCTGGAGTCCAATTATTCTTCTGTGAGTCAACCATTGCTTCATGGGTTAACTCCGAAGTGATGATTTCACAATCTTCAAAAATCTGATTACCAAAAACATGGTCTCCGTGAGCGTGAGTTATAAAGAGAACAGAAGCTTTCTTTCCCGTTTCTCGTTCAATATGCTCTCTAAATTTCTTTATTAGGGGGATATGCATACCAGAATCAACAAAAACTATCTGACTAGGTAGAACATATGCAGCAACATTCCCGCGAGTGCTACCATCAGTTATAGCATAAACATTATCTTTTATTTTTTTTATGGACATTGAAAGTACCTAAAAACAAGAAATGTTAGCTGTAGAAAAAACTTTGGGCATAGAATGAATATCATTTACTCTTGTAATTTCCAGTGTGTTATTGCTTTGGAAACAAGTTTTTCCTTCTTACCTTTAATTAACTGATGAAATGCCTTGATAGTTTCATTATCCTTTTCTTTCTGAATTTCTGATTCTACAGTAATGTTGTCTTCATGAAATACTTGTTCTTTATAACTAATCTCCAGCTTTTCCAGTTCATATCTCTTAACTGTTTTTTCTGGCATTCCTTCAATTATCCAGTGGATATGTGCTATGTGATTTACATGTTGATTAATATCTAGGTCTTGCTTTCTTACTCTAAGTGATTGTCTTGTATCTATTTTCTTAGGCAATTGTAAACCAGGAAAACCATAGTTTAGAGCTCTCCTCTCCTCTACATCATAATTTGACCAATAATCTATGTAATCTACTGGTTTTCTTTTTCGATAATCGAATAATAACCAACTTGTTGTAGCTTTACAGACAATAATGTTGTTTTCGTCTGTAATTTCAAAATCTCTTATGGTATATTTGGGGCTACCTGATTCAGCAACCCAACTTGATACTTTAAGAACCTCATCTAATTCAGGATAACGAGTAATTTCAACAGTATGTCGTAAAAGCAACCATGTTAAACCTTTATGGAAAATCTGTCGATGACCAATACCTAATTGATTAGCATGTTTGTAAGCTACATGTTGTAGATAATCCATCAAAGCGGTAATCTTCACTTTACCATTAACATCAATTTCACTTATTCTGGGAACAAAAGATAATTCATACATAAGTTATCACAAACAAAACCAACCTAGTTTGGAATTATTTAAAATTATTCAATTCTATCTGATTGGGATATTCTATTTTTTTCTTGTATCTTGATTAGATTTAAATGGTTTTAGCATGACTTTTATCTATGCTACAGAAACGAATGATACAGAGAATAACCCCATTTTGGAAGAGAAAGGCTGCAAGAAAAATTGTTTTGCCATCAGAAGTCCAATTCCAATTAAATGAAATTGTGGAAAACATATCAGAATATCTTGACAAAAATTATAGGATTTTGCTTATTGGAAAATCTTCAGAAGGGAAGACGATGACTCAATATTTAGATGTGAGATTAGATTATCCTCTTTTCCGCGTGGACCTTGCTTCTATTCTTAACAAGTATATTGGTGAAACTGAAAAGAACTTAAACAAACTGTTTTCCAAAGCTGAGAACAAAGATTGGATCTTGTTCTTTGACGAAGCAGATGCACTTTTTGGCAAGAGAACTGAAATAACAGATGCTCATGATAGATATGCTAATATCGAAACTAATTCTCTACTTCAGAGAATAGAGGATTATGGGGGGTTGATTGTTCTTGCATCAAATAGCAAGGGAAAAATTTCCGAAGAGACCATGAAGAAATTAAATATTGACCTGACAATAGAAATGTTTGATGAAGATAGCAAAAATGAAGATGAGGAAGAAGAATAAACAACAAAATTATACCTAAGTAAAAATAAAAGAAAAATAAAAAATGAGAAAAGAACAAAATTACATTCTACGGCCTCTACGACCACTTTTGAAATTACAAAGTAGAAACTAAATTGATTGATGGATTATTTGCAATGATATTCAAGTAAATCAAAGAAAAGTTTTGGTACCGCTTCTTCTCTGAATAGATCTATTTTATCAATCCAATTGTTTTTTACTCCTGAGCAAATTTCTCTCCATTTCTGTGGTTGATATCGAGCTATTTCAGATAAAATCCATAGAAAAATGAAGGTGTCAGGAATTCTAAAATATGGTAACTTTTTATTAACAAAGTCCTCAAATTTTGGATAATAATCGGTATAATATTTGTGTAACTCACTTGTATGAGTTCCATCCTCTTCTATTGTAAAAGAAGTTGTACGTAGTAATAAGGCAGCAAAAACCCCATGAGTTTTTGTTTTCACTTGAAATATTGTGTTATCGTTTATATTTTTCTTTCTCTCTAAACCATGAGCACCAAGAAATTCTTGAGTATCTACTTCAAGTTCAAGTAAGATGAATGCTTTAATAATTTGTAACATTGCATAATATTCTACAATGGGACTAGTACTAACATCTGCATCAATTGATGTTTTGTACATCTCATATCCTTGTGAGAAATATAAAGAAATTTCATCAGTAAGTTCTTTTATCTCTTCATCTGTTTTAGGTAAAGAAACTTTTGCTTTTATTTTAGATTCCTTTGTTTGAACATTTTCCTTAAGTTCCCGTATTCGTTCAATTATCTCTTCTTCTGAATCATTTAGGGAAAATGATAGAACAAGTTTTCTTTCTTGTTCTAACTTCTCACGTATTTCTTTCAATCGCAATATGTTTACTTCATATTCCTGTAATCTTTTATAACAGAGATGAGCATGAGATTCACCTTCATGAATTTCGGAATATTTCATTTTTTCCATACGTTCTCTGATCATGCTTTCAACAATAGAAGGATATCTAAAGCTTTGAAGTTTTTTTAAAACCCTCAATCTCGATTGGTTTAACATGTAGAAATATATGCTATTATTACTTTTAAATTAAAGGTTTTCAGCTTTTATAGCAATTAAGAAACTCAGGATTTAATAGTCAATCTTCACTTAGTGTTCTTCAGAGAAGTTGGCAAGAATTTTTTGTTCTTTAAATTCAAATCCTTTTCTCAGCATTTGAATTTTCATTACCAAGTTATCCACAAAACTCTGATTCTCTTCAAATTTCTTCTTCTTTAACTCAGCAATAATCTCTTCACTATTTCTTGCTTTAAATTCCTCTTCCTCTTCAAACATCCCCTCAGCTTTTCCATATAGACACCAAAACTCCACCTTCTCAGCCACTTTTGGATACACTTTCAAATCCTTCTCCTTGAATATCGCTAGAGTAGATCTCTTAGCATCAATGATTCTTTTTGTATTATTTTCGTAGTATACAACTATTTCAGGTTGAATCCAACTCTGCTCTTCAATATCAGGAGTATCAATCTTAGGTTTCCACTTCCAATCTAAACCAGCTAACAAAACCTCTGCTATTTCTTTACACAATTCCTCCCATTTGTAGGCTGTAGTAGAAGTATACCAGCAAGCATTAGCTTTTTTGTGGTTATATAGATTGCTTGGGTCGGCAAAACCCCTCTTACAGGTTTCGCAAACATATGGAAGATTATCAGTATGTACAGATACTATATGTTTCCTCAAACTTCTTGCATGATGAAACTCTTTATCACATTCTTCACATACATGAGGACGCAAGTCTTGATGAACAACTCTAATATGATCTTTGAGCTGACTACGAAGCTTGAATGCAAAACCACATTCCTCACACACATGAATTCGTTTGTTTGTATGTACAGATATTATGTGCTCCTTAAGATGACCTGACAACTTAAAAGAAGCGCCGCATTCTTTACAAATGTAGGGACGAAGGTTTAGATGAACTGCATTGATATGACGGTTTAAAGAATCAGTTCGAGAAAACTCTGCATCACAATGTGGACACTCATAAAATACGTCTTTTTCATGCATTGTTTGAATATGTCTTTTTAGAGCACCAGGTTGTTTGAATTTCTCTCCACATTCATTACAAACATGCTTTCGTATTTGTTTATGAACATCACTAACATGACGATCTAAGGTATCTTTACGAGAAAAAGAGAGCTCGCAATCCTTGCATTTGTATTTCTTAGTTTCAGAATGAACTGATCGAACATGTCTATACAAACCATCTTTTCTTGAAAAGCTACGACCACAAATTTCACAAGAGAAATTCTTCTTTTCATCTATTGCCATTTAAATCCTATATAATTATCTAGAAAATGGAATAAAAAGACCAATAATGTCAAACTAAAAACAGAATAAAAAAAGAGTAAAAATGTAGAAAAACTTACATTCTGCGGCCTCTACGGCCACCTTTGCGTCTACAGCCATCATGAGGCAAAGGAGTTACATCTTCTAGTCTTAATATTCTCATCCCTGATCTTTTTAGCGCCCTTAATGCTGCTTGTGTTCCTGGTCCAGGTGTTCTATTCTTATGTCCTCCTGGTGCCCTATAACGTACATACAGCTGATATATTCCTTTACTTTGCGCTTCTTGTGCTGCTGAGTTTGCTGCTTTCATCGCTGCATATGGACTTGATTCATTTCTGTCTGCTTTAACAAACATTCCTCCACTTTTACGGCTGAATGTTTCAGCACCTGAAATGTCGGTGATATGAACGATAGTATCATTGTAACTGGAAAAGATATGAGCTACACCGTATTTAGAATCTCTTCTTCTTGTTCTAGATCTAGCTTCAGATTCAGGTTTAGGTTTAGCTTCGGGTTCAGCTTTCTCTTCAGATTTAGCCTTTTCTTCGGGTTTAGCTTCTTCTTTGGTTTTAGATTTTTCCTTTTTAGGAGCTTCAGTTTCTTCTTTCTTAGGTTTAGCTTCATCCTTGGCTTTTTTATCTTTGGTCTCTTTGGGTTTCTTTGGTTCGGCTTTCTTTTCTTCTTTAGGAGGTTCGGTTTTTTCTTGCTTCTTAGTAGTGGAAGTTTTCTTCTCTTTCTTAGGAGCTTCAACTTTCTCTTCTACTTTGGGAGTTTCAACGTCTTCCTTAGTTTTCTTAGCCGATTCTTTCTTCTCTTTTTTATCTTCACTCATAAAATCACCTACTTAGCTTCCTCCTTACTTTTGGCTAACAAATTCTTAGCCTCTTTGTTCATAGCTTCAGCAGTAGCAGGACCAATACCTGGGACTTTGGAAAGATCTTCAACTGTAGCTTTAGCAATTTTATCGACTGTGTTGAAACCATTTTCTTTGAGAAGCATTGCTGTTTTAGCACCAATACCTTTAATCGATGAAATATCATCTTTTGGTGCAATAGGTATTTTCTCTGCAGGTTTCTTAACAAGAGGTTTTTCCTTTGGTGCAGCTTCAGGTGCTGTTTTAGGCTTAACTTCAGGTTTAGGCTTGACTTCAGGTTTAGGCTTGACTTCAGGTTTAGGTTTAACTTCAACTTTAGGTTTGACTTCAGGTTTAGGTTTGACTTCAACTTTAGGTTTGACTTCAACTTTAGGTTTGACTTCAGGTTTAGGTTTAACTTCAACTTTAGGCTTGACTTCAACTTTAGGCTTGACTTCAGGTTTAGGCTTTCCTCTACCCTTAGGGATTTCTTTCTTTTTAGGAGGTTCTTCAACTTGAGTTGGTGGTGCTTGTGGTCTTGAAGGATGATCTTGTTTAACTAAAGGAGAACTTGGTGCATAAGCAATATGTTCTTCTTCATCTATCTTCACTAGCATTCCAGGAGCTGTAACTACCGCACTATTTAGAGCGATGTGTCTATGTGTAATAAATTGTCTAGCTTGATAGGGAGAAGATGCTAAACCTTTCCTAAAGACAACTGTTTGTAATCTGCGGTTTAGTACTGTTTTAACATTCAATGCTAGAACAGAATCGAGATCCCCACCTTGGGGAAGCATACCGAAACGAGTTAAACGGGATAATAATTCAGTTGCTCTTTGTTCTCTAATTTCAGGTGTTAGAGCTAGAAGAGCACGAGCTTGTTGTCGAGCTTTTGATAATAAAGTTCTAGCTTTCCATAATTCTTTCTTGTTTCGTAATCCATACTCACCAACTAATGGCAACTCTCGTTCAATTCGATCTTTATCATAAGGATGACCTGGTGTTAGAATTTTCTTTTTATATCTTCGTATTCCACCCATTCATTTCACCTTACCTTCTCCTCTTTGAAACACCCACCGTGGTACCTTTGCTACCGTGGGTTCGGGTCTTTTGCCCTCTGACTTTAAGCTTAAATTGGTGTCTGATTCCTCTACGACTTCGTATACGAATGTATCGTTCAATATCTTGCTTGGTTTGCAAAATAAGTTGAGCTTCAGTGATGTGAATATTACCACCGGTTTGACGATCTTTCCTACGATTAACCAACCATTCTGGTATGCCAGCAGTAACGGGATCACCGATGACAGTTTCTATTTCCTTTATTTTAACATCGGTAAGAAAACCAATACGTTCTGATGCAGGAATATTCAATTTTTTTGTAATTGCTTGAGCTAATCGATTACTAATTCCAGTTATTCTTGAAAGACCCATAGAAACAGGAAGATGTCCTTCAAGATCTGTAGACTTTATCCTAACTAAATGGCGAAATGACATATTTTCACTCTTTGTGTTTTTTTTATTCCACAACCCGAAGTTGTGATGCTCTTCATTTCTGAATGTTCAGAATCAGGATTTTATCCTTCGAGCTTCGCCTTGTGCTTTTCAACTTTTTCTAAATTGCACAAATGACCTTAGCTTGTGAGCGTAAATGATTTTTTTAAGTATTTGCTTCAAAGACAAAAATGATGAAGAGACATCAAAGGTAGATGTGGAGCCAGGACGGGGATTTGAACCCCGGAACCTACTGGCACTAGATTTCCAATCTAGCCTCATACCGCTTGAGTATCCTGGCATTTCAAATAGACAATAAATATCTTACGTTCATTCTTCATTTATTTTGTTTTAAAATGTTTCTTTTTCATCTTATTACGATTTCATGAGATTCCGAAACCAATAAATTATCACTTCAGTCAATATAGGTCCTAATTTGTGCTGAAACTAACAAATATAAAGTGTGAGACCCCCCATCGACATTTTTTATCTCTTCTCATCGATACACATACATAAAAAAACTCATAAATGAAACATCTTCTTTGAGTTAGAAATCAAACCGGTGGTTTCATGGCATCAAAGTTTCTACTACTATTCAAACCGTTTCAACGTTTTACCCTTGAGGTAAAAAAACCTGCAAGGAAACCTTCCTTTAAGAGGAAGATAGCCTGGACTTTCGGAATACTGGCCCTTTACTTAGTGATGTTAAACATTCCTCTAGTTGGGGTACCTTCTGACGAAGGAACCGACCCATTTTTTGCGATGAGGGCAATTCTAGCTTCCCAAAGAGGAAGTCTAGCTGAACTTGGAATAGGTCCCATAGTTACAGCTGGTTTGATTATGCAACTACTTGTGGGTTCACAAATCATCAAAGTTGATTTCTCGAATCCTGAGGAAAGAGCATTATACACTGGAACACAAAAGATTCTAGCTGTATTGATGACAATCTTTGAAGCTCTTGCTTATATCTTAGGTGGAGCTTATGGAGAAGATATCGGATTTGAAGCTTCAATGCTTATATTGGTTCAATTACTGGTAGCTGGGTTTATTATTTTATTAATGGATGAAATAATCCAAAAAGGCTATGGACTTGGAAGCGGTATCAGTCTTTTTATTGCAGCAAGCGTTTCGTTCAACATCTTTGATGGAATGTTTAGTCTTAGTCCTGAACCCTCTGGAGGATTTAACTGGTTTAGAGGATGTATTCTAGCATTCTTCCAAGCAATATTCAGTGATGATCCAAATGCTACTTTGTCAACACCGTTCAGTAGAGTAGGTAGAACGCCAGATTTGATTGGTCTATTAGCTACGATCGTTGTATTTGCGGTGGTAATTTATGTTGATTCCATAAAGATTGAAATCCCAGTACAACACAGTCAATATAAAATGCCAGCTCGTTACCCAATAAAATTCCTTTATACTTCAAACATTCCGGTAATTCTAGTTAGCGCATTATTTGCAAACATTTATTTCATTTCTAATCTGATGTGGAATAATTGGAAAAGTGCGGCATCTGGATTAAAATATTTTCTAGTAAGATTCTTTGGTACGTGGGAAGACATATCAGGTGGTACGGGTAGTCAACAATTAGCACCTGTGACGGGTTTAGCGTCGTATACAACGGCCCCATATGGTCCTGAGCAGATAGCGCAGTATCCAGTAAATGCTATAATTTACCTAATATTGATGATTGCGCTTTGTGGTATATTCTCACGGATCTGGATAGATACGGCAGGTATGAGTTCAAAAAATGTTGCGAAGCAATTACTTGATGCGAATATGCAAATACCTGGATTTAGAAGAAATCCAAGGATAGTAGAAAAATACCTAGAAAGATATATCCCAACCGCAGCATGGTTAGGAGGGTTCTTCATAGGCGTATTAGCTGCCTTTGCGGATTTCCTAGGTGCATTAGGTACGGGGACAGGTATTCTGCTAACAACGGGTATTCTCCGTCAATACTATGAGATATTTGCTAGCGAACAAGTAAGTGAAACTGTTCCAGCATTAGCGGGATTCTTAGGCTTAAAATAAAACCTAAATCTCCTTCCCTTTTTATTATTTTTAAATTACATTAAAAATTTAAGTCAACTATTTGATGTGCTTCAATACTTTTAATTGAAGCTATGGCAATTTTCAAAGCCTTTAATCCATCTATTGATGTTATAACTGGTGGAGCATTTCCTAAACAAGATTCTGCAAATGCGTGCATCTCTGCACTTAGAGGTTCTTTCCATTGAAGCTTCTTATTACGCAACCATTCCTCGTCCTCAATTAAATAATCCTGTGATATATAATCTGCTTCAACTACTCCCTTTTCGCAAGTTAAGTTTAATTTTCTTAGTTTATGAGGAGTAAGATAGTTTGATTCTATAAAGCCAGTTACCCCGTTACCAAAATCTAACAAAATTTCAGCATAATCAAGATAAGTATGTCTTAACTTTCCTCCTCTTGCATAGACTGATTTAGGTTCTTTGTCAGTAATATATCTAAAGGCATCTATATCATGAATACTTACATCTCGAATAACATCTACATCTTTCAATCTATCTGGCCAGTATGGACCTAATCGTCTTGCACTGATTAGAACAAGTTCTCCTAATTCTTCTTCTTCAACTATTTTTCTTGATCTAAATACTATGGGATTAAATCGTTCAATGAAACCTACTGAAACTACAACATTTGAACTTTTTTCCAAATCAACTATCTTTTCTGCTTCTTCAACGGTACTAGTCATTGGCTTTTCTATTAAGACATGCTTTCCGTTTTCTATTGCTTGCATAGCAATCTTAGCATGTGTTGAAGTTGGTGATGCGATTGTTATTGCATGAACATTTTCATCCTTAAGTATCTCATCAATGCTCGAATAGAGTTTAGTGTTGTACAATTTAGCCATTTCATTTGCTCTTTTTTGATCTAAGTCAAAAAGTCCAGCAAGAGTTGTATTGTCCATTTCAGTAAAGACACGAGCATGATTCTTACCCCAACTACCAGTGCCTATTACTGCTACATTTAATTTTTTCATTTTTTTCACCAGAGACGAACCAATTATTCCCTCATTTTGAGTAAAGATAAGTAAATATATAAAATTTCTCATTTGGCTGAATGGAGTGAAGAAAAAAGAAAATTGATAAAGCACCGCACCTTATTATTCATACATTGTCAGATTTGGATTTTGAATTAATAGAAGCATACAAAAAAATCTCTCCAAGGTACAGTAGTCTAAAGAAAAAACCCTGGAAAGATTTTCAGAGATATTTAGAATCCATAAAAAAGCGATTTTCACTACCTACAGAGGGAATATTACTTGATATTGGAAGTGGAAATGCAAGAAATCTCTTGCTTTTTGAATCTCAAAACTGGCAACACATAGCATCTGATATATCATTTGAGCTATTAGACTCAAGAGTTATTCTAGAAAACAATACAGTCTACCCTCTTAATAACAATGCAAACTCAATTCCTTTGAAGGAAAGGTCGGTTAATCTATCATTGTGTATCGCTACAATACATCATTTTAGGAATGAAGATGAAGTGCTACTTGTGCTTAGAAATATCTCTAAAATTCTGAAACAAGAAGGGTTTCTAATATTATCCTGCTGGAAAAAATGGAAGAAAGGAACACGAAAGAAGATAGTCTCTGATTTCCTTTTGCATTTCTTTAAGAAAAGGAAAAATCGACTGTGGCGTCATGGGGACATTTATCTTCCATGGTATAATGAGAAAAAAGAGCTAATAGCCGAAAGGTATTATCATCTATTTGGGAAGAAAGAATTACTGAGAATAGTTTCAGCAACAAACTACACAGTTATTGATTTTGCCAAACTAGGAGGAAGAGGTGGAAAAGATAATTTCTTTCTTCTATTGAAAAATGATTAATTTTGATAAAATTGTATATTAGTAGTATACTCCAATTACAAAAGCTTTTAAAAAGAAAATCATTTTTCGTGTAAGTATAGTATAGAATGTGGTTTTAGTTATGGCTTTCTGGGACAATTGGTTTAAAGGACTAACAAACTGGATGATAGAACATGGACTTAATCAAAGACCTACTTCGGCTTGGATCATTGCATTAACTTCTGTTCTACTTGCTATTATATCAACAACAATCACCAGAGTAGTTTCAGACGTTGATGCATTAAAGGAAAGTATGCAAAAAGTCAATGAATGGAACCAAAGGAGAAAGAAAGCCATGCAAACTGCAGATAAGAAATTATGGTTAAGTGTAAAAAGGGATGAGGAAAGAATCAAGAAAATGCAATCCTCTATGATGTTTAAACGAATGAAGCCAATGCTTTTTACAACTATTCCTTTCTTGCTAATATTTGCAATTTTACGAGGTGCCTTTCCAAGTGGTGTTCCCACAGAAGCAAATCCAGTAACACATTATTATGCTTGGTTGCCTTTCAATATTGGAAATTTTCCCTGGATAGGAAGCAACCCTTGGTTTGGACTTGAAGAGTACAATGGACGTTTCTTCTCAAAAGTTCCCTTTTCAACTTGGTATTTCATAACTGCCTTTGCTTTTGGTTCAATAATTTCCAGGATATTTGGAGTCACTCCATCAGGAGCAGCTAAATCCAGATCAACAACAGTTAAGGAAAAACAAGTTAAAACACCAGTTTCATCTGCCAAAGAACAATTAGCTAGAAAGAAAACCACCACCAAAAAAGAATGAAAATTACTATGAGGAATCAAAATGGTTAAACCTTCATTACGTGTCGCAAAAACAAGAAAGCGAAGAACACCCTCTGGAACTAAGTTAAGAAGAGTAGACAAAAGAACAAAAAAGCCACATTGTGCTAATTGTGGAGCTATCGTTCATGGAGTAGCTTTTGGTAATCAGAATAGAGTAAGAAAAATGTCTCGTTCTGAGCGTTTGCCAACAAGACAACATGCAGGACATTTATGCTCAAATTGCTTAAAGAGTGCAATTAAGGCAGAAGTTCGCAGTTAATTCTGAGGATGTGGCAAATTGCCAATTATCGCAGTTTCAGGTCCGCACGGTTCCGGAAAAAGCACTGCTGCTAGGAAAGTTGCGGAGAGTTTAGGATATGAGTATGTATCAGCTGGTGAACTGTTTAGAGATATGGCAAAAGAAGAAAATATGAGTCTTGAAGAATTCAGTAAACATGCTGAACTAAAAGAAGAGATTGACAAATATATTGATGATAAAACATTAGAATTGGGTCAAACAAGAGACAATATAGTTATTGACGCACAATTAGGAGGATGGATGCTTAAAAACGAAGCAGACATACTCATTTATATTACAGCTCCGTTTGATTTAAGAATTCAAAGAATATCTGAAAGAGAAAACAAAACAGTTGAAATTATTATTCAAGAAACAAAGGCTAGAGAAGAATCTGAAAAAAACAGATATCAAAAACTGTATAAAATCGATATCACTGATTTAACTATCTATGATCTGATAATTAATTCACAGAAATTCAACGCCTTTGAATGTGTTGAAATAATATTGACTGCGTTTAATAGAAAATTAAAAGGTGAAAAAGAATGACAGCAATTCAAGTAGGAAGAGTTATTGTTAAGACAAATGGAAGAGAAGCAGGAAAGAAAGGAATAATAGTCGACATTATAAACGAAAACTATGTTCTCCTTACTGGACCAAAAATAGTAACTTCAGTTCGTCGTCGCAAATGCAATATAAGACATTTAGAACCAACAGATAAAGTTGTTGCAATCAAAAGAGATGCAACAGATGAAGAAGTCAAAGCAGCAATTGAAACTGCAAAATTGAAGAAATTTATGGAAGAAATTATAATTCCTTAAGTTTCTTTTTCCTCAAACTTAATATCTCCCTTTTTTCAATAGTTGGTGAAATATGACAATTATTTTTACTCCTTCAAAAATCGTCTTGGGCAATGAAAATGACAAGATAGTAGAATTGTCAAGTGATACAACTAACTTCAGATGGGGTAAAATCCCAACAGATCGATCTATTGAAGAACTATTACAATACGGTATAATAAATTTGGATAAACCACCTAAACCAACAAGCCACGAAGTTGTTAGTTATGTTAAGAAAATACTCGATATACCCCGTGCAGGTCATTCAGGTACTTTGGATCCCCACGTTACAGGTGTTTTGCCAGTTGCACTTAGCAAAGCCACAAGAATTCTAGATACTTTATTACTTGCAGGTAAAGAATATATGTGCAATATGAAATTGCACAAAGATGTTGAAGAAGGGAAAATTAAGGACATAATGAAGGAATATTTAGGAGAACTTTATCAACGCCCTCCATTAAGATCTAGTGTAAAAAGAGTTTTGAGAATTAGAAAAATTTACGAAAATGAGATTATTCAGATAAAAGAAAGGGAAGTATTATTTAGAGTAAGTTGTCAAGCGGGAACTTACATTAGAAAGTATTGTCATGATATCGGTCAAAGTCTATCTTGTGGCGCGCACATGAAGGAATTACGTAGAATTAGATCAGGACCTTTTACTGAAGATGACCACTTATCAACACTTCAAGACCTCTATGATGCATATAGTTGGTATCTTGAAGAGAAGGATGAAGTGCCACTTCGAAATATCATACTTCCTATGGAATATGGAGTCAAGCATATACCAAAACTCTTTGTGAAAGACAGTACAGTAGATTCCCTTTGTCATGGAGCACCACTTGCTATGCCTGGATTGTCTAAATATACTAACAAGTTTGGTAAAGGTGATTTAGTTGGTATTTTTACACTTAAACATGAACTAATTGCATTAGGAGAGATGCAGCTTACATCTGATAGTATAAAGAGTTCGGATCATGGTATTTTAGCAAGTGTAAAGAGAGTTCTTATGCCAATAGGAACCTACCCAAGTTCAAAAGCAAAATAATTGTTTACTATCTAAGTATCTAAACACTTAATTTTGCTAAAACGTATTTTTTAAAATTCTTATAAGAGATTTCAAAGGTATAATACGGCCAATCTTTATCTTCGGTGACAATAATGTGGTTAGCTGTTGCTATTGCGTTACCTATACCTAGACCGATTTCGCGAATATCCCTACTTTTGAAATTCTCCCATTTTGCTAAATCTTGATCTTCTTGAGTTTTTTCAAGATATCTTCCAGACACCGCAAAACGATCTGGGTTTGTTACTCTATTGAACCTAGTTAGTTGTCCTGCATGAAAACATAAAACATAGACATTGTTCTTCCCAAACTTGTCTTTTGTATAATTTATTTCTGCAGAAGATTTAACACCATTAAGAATCAAAACAGAAGAGTCTTCATATTTCTCTTTCTCGAATTCCAAAATGGCTTGTGTAAAAGCTGTTGGATCTTTAGAAAGAAGTCCTATAATAACTTTTGATGTATTCTTATGATTTACCTCGAGGTTCTGCCTTTTCAGTTCATGGTAAACTGCATGACCTGTTTCTATCATGGGAATATTTTCTTCTTCTCTCAATTTGTGACCATGAGATGATTTTCCGCTCAGTTGCAAACCAACTAGAATAAAAACTTTCATGCTATTCAACCCAGATTAGAACACTTAAACAAAAGGTTTTCGTATAGTGAAAGGAATAGAATATTATTAGAATAGGTTAAAATCTTAAAAATGAATAAAAAATAAGGAATAGAGGTAAAGAATCTATTCTATTAGGTTTACTTTACCGCCAGCTTTTTTGATTTTGGCAATTGCTTTCTCAGATGCTTTATTAACTGTTATACTCATTGGGGTAGTTATATTACCTTGAGCAAGTAATTTAGTATAACCAAGTTCTTCCAGTTTTATCTCAAATTTTTCTCCTTTCTTAACTGCTAATCCTTCATTTAACAATGAGGGGATCATAGCTTCAAGATGAGAAATGTTAATTTGATAGGTTTTCTCAGTTACAGCAGGAGGACGAACAAAACCTTTTTTTCCAACAGGAGGACGAAGTCCCTTAACTGTTTGAATCCAATGATGTGACATAGGGGCAGCTTTACCAACTCCACCACGCATACCACTTCCTCTGTGAGTTCGAACAATTCCCCAGCCATGGGTACGGTATCCACGTTCTCGTCTAACCTTTTTTCTTTTTCTTACTGTCATTAATATCACGACATTCTTATTATTAGCTCATTGATTGTATTTCCTCTATACCCCAAATCTCCGCCTTCTGCGAAACCGCGTTTCATGGATTTATATCCTTTTGATGCAGGATGGAGTCTGAAGAATTTTTTCAATCCAGTTATATCACCTAAGCTTGTTTCTCCATTAACTAATGCTTTGGAAAGTGCTTTGATTGTTGTGTAGGAGGAATTTTCTTTCAGATATTTGTTAGAAATTTTAGTTCTACCTGGTAATTCTCCTCTCTTGGTAAGAACGTATTCCAATGCCTCTTGACTAACTTCACCCCATGTTAGGTAATCTTTAGCTTTTTTGAGCATACCCATATATGAAGAAGTATTAGGAACAAGAGTCATATAGTTACTTCGTCTAACATTTAACATCTTCAGAGTTTCACGAACATTATAATGAACGTTGATTGTTCCTCTTAATCGAATAACCGCCAATAATTCTGGTTTATCTTTAGTTTGACTCATTTCTCTCACTTTCCTATCTTGTCCAATCATATGGAGCTATAATGGAATAACTATTTTTTAATGCCTCAAAAGTTGATTTAGCAAAGTTTGAGGTAGTACGAGTTTCTCCAAATGTTTTACTCCACACATCAGCTATTCCAGCTAGTTCTAGAACTGTTTTAGCAGTATTTCCAACTACTAGGCCTAAACCTCGTGGTGCAGGATAAAGTATAACCTTAGTTGACCCTACTTTTCCAGAAACCTTGAAAGGTACTGTATGTTGAGTTCCGCATGAGCATTCCCATGATCCACATCCTCGTCTTACAGGCCTAATATTTAATTTAGCATTGACTATGGCCTTTTTGATAGCTGGACCAATTTCTTTTAGCTTAGCTTCTCCAACGCCAACGTAACCATTACGATTTCCTACAACAACAGTTGCGCGGAATTTGCGTTTTCTACCAGCGTCTGTTTGTCTCTGAACAAGACTAATATCAACTACATCATCCTCAAGAGTATCACCGAACAACATATCAATGATTTCAGGTTCCACCAGAGGTAATCCCTGTTGGAATATTTCGTCGATGCTTGAAATTCTACCCTCTTTAACTAATCTCCCTACTCTTGTTCGAGGTTCCCATGCGTCTAAATCTAAATACATATTTCTACTCATTTTTATCTACCTCATTATAATCTATCAATCTTAGCTTTTACCTCATCGAAAAGCGAGGGTAAATTCTCAGGCTTCTTATTAACTTCGAGATATTTAGAGAAGAGTTTACTGTACTTCTCCTTATCTTCTTTAGCTAATAATTTGGCATAAGATTGGATGTGTTTTCCTCTGATTCTATCTTCAGAAGGCATCATTTTATCATTGTATGGAATTTCTATCCCTGCATCCACTACTCCCTTGAGAGTAGCAAACATTCTTGTTCCTGGATTTACAGCAAATGTACCAACATCTAAAATTGCTGCTTTAATTTTAGATTTTATAGCCTTTTTACCAGCTAGATAGCCAGTAAGATAAGCCGCAGGTAGATTTGAAGTAGCTATATCCCATCCATGATTCTTCAATTCATTTGATCTTACTTGAACAAAAGTTTGATCGCCACCAATTTTTGATTCAACGAACTGAACCAAAACTTGCTTATTTGAAGGTCTTGCTACAAATCGAATTTTACCAGATTTTAAGAGTCTTTTTCTTTGTCTATAATCTGTTTTCATTTCTCGGCGTCTTCTAAATGGAACTCTATAGAGTGGTCCATATCTTTGACGCTTTGGCTGCAGCTTCCTTTTCTTTTTATAACCCTTTCTGCTTCTTCTTGACATCTTTTATCACCTTATTATAATTCAGGAAGACGTTTCTTTGCTAAACCATGTTCAGCAATATAATTTCGAAGATAGCGTACAGAGCGGAAAAGGCCACCTTTAGCTTGGAGATATAACTTTCTGTAATTTAAAGTATCAATATATCCTTCATCTCTAAGGTTTTTAAGGTATTTTCGTTGAGCTCGTACTTTTGCGATCCATCTGTCTTTACTAGGAAGACGAGAGTATTTAGGACCTTTACGACTACCGGGACCAATTCTTTGACCCTTTCTCTTCTTAGCCGCAACAGCTCTTGCTCTCCCTCTACTAATTCCTTTAACCTTTCTTTTTCTGATATCGCCGTCATCTATATGACGCCTAATATCCTCTCTAGTAATCGCTAAAGCAACATCAATTAGACTATCAGGTTCGATTATAACTCTGTTAACACCGACCTTTAATACTTTAGCAGCTATTTTTCTTTGAGTTTTTACGTCCATAAACTTAACCTCATGTTAGTTTTGTTCTATGAAGAATCATCTTTTGATTTTTCATCTTTTTCAAGGTCTTCGTCCAACTCGAAATCTTCATCCAACTCGAAATCTTCATCTAATAGTTCATACTCTTCCTCGAGCATAGTATCTTCGAGTACTTCACCAAACTCTTCAATTCGAGCTGGTGGATTCAGTACTTTCAAACCCAAATCTGCTGCTGTGTCGAGAATTGTTTGCCTTTTTCGAGACCCCACAGTATGTTTAATCATCACTGCTTCAATCTCTTTATCTACTTTATCAAGTTCGTAGATATTAGCAACATGAACTACCTGATAACCCGAAGGATGCAGACCTCTGACAGCTTTTGGTCCTCTATAACCAACGCTGACCATTGCAGGAACACCTTTGCGTTTTTCTTTCATTTTATTATCAATACCCTTGGGCTTTCGCCAACTTTTCTTGACTCTATTGTAGCGCCAACTTTCTTGACGTACAAAGTTAGGTCTACGAGCATTGATTTTTTTTCGTTTTTCCAACAATCGTTTTTTACTGACTGTCATAGGCACTCACGGTAGAATGTTACCTTCTTAATTATGCTACCTACTTTCTGGTGTTTTTAATACTTTTTATCGTTAAGATATTCTAGAACAGAATCATAAAGTCTCCTAAAAAATCATAATAATAAAATTCACATTCAAATTTAGAAGTATTAGAAACTAAATGAAGTAATAAAAATAAAAAATAAAAAAGAAGGGATTATTCTTTATCCCACAGCCAAATGCCATCCATGAAGGTTTCTGGATCTTTCTTTCTTTTACCTCTTAACCTACATGCTTCTTGCATATTAGCTGTTGTTTGACCTACTGCTTCTTTATCAATACCTTCGATGATGACATCATCTTTGTCAATTTTAACTGTGGTTTCAGGACCGACTATAGGAACAGTTATGTGCTTACGACCACCATACAAATTCTTGATGGTTATAATTTTTTTCTTATTGTCTGGTTCAACTGTCAAAGGAAAGTGACTAAAAACAATCTTAGATTTGTATGTATAACCTTGCATTACGCCTTTGATCATGTTGTTTATGTACCCAACTACTGCAAGGGTTGCTGCTTTTCGTTTTTTATTTATATAGTAAGCCTTGATATCAACTTTTTTGCCTTTCTTTGTAATTTCAACATCAGTCGGATCAAAGTTTCTTGTCAAAGTACCTTTAGGTCCTTCAATAGTTACATGTCGATCTTTAACTGTTATCTTCAAATCTTCAGGAAGTTCGATACTTCTTGCGATGTATAATTGTTTCATTTTAATCACTTTAGTATATGTAAGCCAATAAACGACCACCGATGTCTTTCTCTTTTGCATTTTCGTGTGTCATAACGCCTTCTGAGGTAGTGACTACAAGTATACCGAATCCTCTTGCGGGAAGATACGCACGTTCTTCATCCTCAAATGCATCTTTCTTGATTGGGAAACGAGGTTTGATAACACCGCACTTGTTTATACGACCTAAAAGTTGGATATCGAACATTCCCCCTCTATTATTTTCGATATATTCTAGTTCTCCTAGATATCCAGCTCTTTGAATTGTTCGCAAAACATTAGCAATTATTTTACTTGCAGGTTTGACTGTGACGGTTTTCTTTCCAGTTTTTTCAGCATTCAGAATTGATGTTAAGGCATCTGCTAGTGTATCCATTTGCATTTTTATTACCTCCTTATCCTCCTCTACCGCCGGTTTTCTTGAAACCTATTTTGGCGTATATTTCTCTAATGCATCGTCTACAAACATATAGTCCTCCTCTTCTTATAATAGCTTGATGAGTTCCACAACGTCTGCATCGTCTTGAGCCTTTACCATATTTAATTTCTCTTTTCTCTTGCATTTCCGTCACCTAAATTATCTTCATCCCAAATTCTGTCACTAGATATTCCATGGCTTCTTCAGGGCTAATCAAGTGCTTTTTTGGGATACTTTGTCTTTTTCTTTGGCGATACTTGAGTCTATATCCAGCTCTTTCAATTTTAACAACTACATTAAAACCAATAGTTCCTAACATAGGATCAAATGGTGCATCCTCAATATCAACATGTTCTGTTATACCAAAAGCAAAATTACCTTGTTCATCAAAAGATGAATGTTTAATTTCGTAATCATATGCATACAGAAAACGTTTCAAGGCTTTACCAGCTTCATCTCCCCTCAGAGTTACAAGTGAAGCAATTGGTTCACCTTTTCTGATGTTAAAACCTCTTATAGATTCTTTTGCTTGCCTATCAACAGGCTCCCTATTAGTTATCTGTCTTAGAATTTCCTTTGAACGTTCATATCTTGGACCTGATTCACCGACACATGTATTGACGATGAGAGCTTTTAGCTTTGGCTTTTTCATTGGATTCTTCTTCCATTCTTCGGCAAATTTAGGCTCAAATTGTGTTTGTTCCATTACTTCTTCTGTCATCAATCATCACCTACTTCTTACCTTCAATTGTCACACTTGGAGATTGATCCCCTACAACAAAAATATATCTGTAAAGTGTAACTATTTTTTCACCATCAGGAGTACTAAGGGTAACAGTTTTTGTTTTCTTAGTTCCATGAGCACTAATTTCTTCAATAGCACCATGCCTACCCATCCATCTTCCGCTAGTAATAAATCCATATGTTCCTACTTTAAGCTCGAATTTCTCTAGAATCTTTTGTTCAGGTAGAGAAATTTTTATGGTATCATGAGTAGCATAAGTTGAATTATTATCTTCTTCTTTGCTAAGAACTATATTTCTTCCGTCATGTAAATTTAGTTGTATTAAACCATCTTTAATTGTGGTTTTGTTCTTTATTTGACACAATTTTTCAGTTGTTTCATTTTCATCTATTGGGATAGCTCTTAATCCTTTCTTAATTGTGTAAATCATCCTATAATGCTTTTGCATTTTGGGCAAAGATAAAACATCCATAAACCCTAGAGGGTATTTTCTGTTTGTTTTAACTCTTCCATCAACGACAACATTTCTTTCATAGAGAATACGTTTCACTTCGCTCATGTTTCGTGCAAACTGGAACATATCTCTTAGTAGAATAGCTACAGGAATACAATCATAAGCTGCATGAGGACCAGGGGAAGGTCTGACAGCGTATGTATCTGTTTTTTTACTGATGGCGATATGTTTTGATACAACATATCTCTTCAGATGTCTTTTTCCACCGCCCTTGGTCATTCTGATTCCTCCTTGTCTTCTTCAGTGTCAGGAGTTTCTTCTTCTCCTTCAGCTAGTTCATCCATATCAAGATCTTCGAAATCTTCTTCGAGGAAATCTTCATCTTCTAGCATATCAGAATCTTCTAGTTCTTCAGCTAACTCTTCATCTTCATCAAAAATATCTTCAGCTAATTCTTCATCAGTCATTTCTTTTCTAGACCTTCGTTGAATAATAGCTCGTCTCTTTTTATCTCTTAAATTTAGTGAGGTTATCACAATATTGCTTGGATGAACTGGAAAGCTGACAATAGTTCCATCTGCTTTTTCTTTACTGTGCCCCTCAATATGAACTGCATATCTTTGTGGTAAAACCCTAATGACTTTTCCTTTAATTTCCGCGTCTTGTGATTTGTTTTTGAAAACTGTCACCTTATCGTTTCTGTGTATAGGCAAACGGCGGATACCATATTTTTCTCTTAATGCATGAGATAATAGAGCTGTCATTTTACGGTTTCTGATATGGTATTCAGCTTTGAAATGACTCTTCCTCTGTTTACGAGGTTGTATTGACTTTGTTTGTTTCATTTTAATCACCTATACGATTATGGAAGCTTGATGAGCTATTCTTGGCCATTTTTCCGCTGCTTCTTTAGCAACTGGCCCTCTAATCTCACTTCCAAGTGGGTCTCCTACTTCATTTGTAAGAACCACAGCATTTTCCTCAAATTGTATCCAATCTCCTGATCTTCTACGATAAGGGGAACGTTGTCTTACAATCACTGCAGGGAAGATTTGTTTTCTTCTTTGAGGGGTTCCTTGCTTCACTGATACAATAACCATATTTGCAACAGAAGCTTTGGGAATCCTGTTTAATCTTCCTCTATAATTTTTTACTGCAATAATTTGCACAATTCTTGCACCAGAATTATCTGCGCATCGTATTCTAGAACCAACCATCAATCCTTTAGTGATATGAACTTGAGTCCTTCCGACTGTTTTTCTTTTTGCCATTTTATCACCTTAGTTTAGTTTTTGTATAACTACAAAACTCACAGTTTTTGCGAGTGGTCGGCATTCTGCTGCTAAAACCATATCGCCTTCTTTAACATTTAAACAAGGAGGGTTATGGGCAGAAATCTTTCCATGAGCACGTTCATACCTTCTGTACTTTTTCACATACTGAAGATAATCTCTCCTAATAACGACAGTTCGTTTCATTTTGTCAGAAACCACTTTTCCTGTGAAAATCCTCCCTCTAACTGGAAGTCTACCATGAAAAGGACAGCGTGGGTCTTCACATTCTGTGGTAGGTGGTTCCACTCCGGGAACACCTATATTCTTTACTTCACTCATTTTTTTTGTCACCTCGGTAAAGCGTCTTATACCCATATTTTTCTGTGTTAAAAACACAGGAAAACAATTTCGGCTCCAAAATTTCTTTTGGAGTAAGACGTCGCATACCTGTTTTTAGTTTTTATCTAATTTGAAACTATATCGACAGATTTTCTCCATCATTTATCTTTTTAATAGTTGTTATTGTTAAGTATTTCAAAAATCGAAATTAAATGCTGAAAAACCTTTCAGAATATAAGTAAATTGTCCTTTCTTTTATTTGCTCATTAAAGAAAACCATTTTAAATAATAAATAGTCGATTTTACTTGCTGGGTAATAGTTAATACAATTTGTATCCGTTAATAAACCTTAAAAATTGTACTCTTACTCGCTAATGTAGTCAATAGTAACAAGAATATACAGGAGATACAAGATTGCCAAAATATAAATATTCAGTTCAAACAGATCCTGATAGATCAGCCAAAGCCTCTGCTAGAGGCATAGATGTTAGTAGAAAGGCAGCTCGCGAAGTTTGTAACACAATTAAGGGTATGACAATTCATCAATCTATTGAGTTTCTTGAGGCGGTAATTGATAAAAAACTTGCAGTTCCATACAGACGATTCAAAAAGAATGTAGGACACAAAAGTAGCGTAGTTGGTTGGTCAAGTGGCAGATATCCTGTAAAAGCTGCAACAGAGATTCTTAGAGTTGTAAGAAATCTAGAAAACAATGCAGAAAATAATCAATTACAGTTAGATAAATGTAGGATTACTCATGCTGTAACTCTACAAGGAACTAGACAACAAGGTATGTTTTACCGAGCTCATGGAAGTTCTTCACCTAAAATGAGACAATTTATCCATGTAGAATTAGTAGCAGAAGTAGCTGAGATGTGATAATTATGCCTACAACAAAAGACTATCTATTAAAAAAATACCAAAGAAATGCAATTGATGAATTTTTAGCTGAAGAATTAAAAAATGCTGAATATGGGGGGGTTGAACTTAGAAGAACACCTTTAGGAGATCGTGTTCTTCTTAGAGTGGGGAGAGTAGGATTAGCGATTGGGGGAAGAGGAAGAAACATCCACAGGATTACTGAAGCATTACGTGAGCAATATGATTTAGATAATCCACAAATTGAGGTAACAGAGGTAGAAAATCCAGAACTTGATGCCCGTATTATGGCATTTCGTTTAGCATCTTCTCTAGAGAGGGGACGTCATTTTCGTAGAAGTGCTCATGGTATAATTAGACGTATAATGTCAATTGGAGCCAAAGGTGTTGAAATAAAGATTAGTGGAAAGATTACTAGTCAAAGAGCAAGAGTTGAAACATTCAGAGCTGGCTTTGTTGCAAAGGCAGGGGATCCTGCAGAGCGATATGTCGATATAGGAAAAGCAACAGCCCTTATACGACGAGGATTAATAGGTATTCAAGTTCGAATCATGAGGGGAGATGCAATTTTACCCGATGACATTTCTATTGAAGCTGAACCAACTTCAACATCCATGATAGTGGATACTGGCATAGAAGAAGAACCTGAAATCATCGAAGAAGTTAGTGAAGAAGTTATTGAAGAACTAGAAGAGTTTCCAGATATCGATGAAGAACTCGAAAAAATAACAGAAGAAGAGAGTAAGAAGAAAAAGAAGAAACCTAAAGACGAGTTTGAAGAACTGGAAGAAGTTGATAAAGTTTCAAAATCAAAGAAAGAGGTTAAGGCTTCCAAATCAAAGAAAGAAGATAAAGAAGAAGAAAAACCAAAGAAAGAGGTTAAGGCTTCCAAATCAAAGAAAGAAGGTAAGGAAGAAGAAAAACCAAAAGAAAAGTCCAAGAAGAAATGAAGGAGTAAAATGATATGGTGCTAATAAGATCAAGTGAAATTAGAAAGTTGAACAAAAATCAAAGACTCAAGAAACTGGACGAATTTAAGAAGAAGCTGTTTACAATTCAATCCGAATTATCATCTGGTGGTTCAATCGAAAATCCAGGTCAAATTCAAGAGTATAAGAAAGCAATTGCAAGAATTATGACTATTATGACTGAACTAGATGAGATTTAATGTCAAAAGAAAATCGTAATAAACGAAAATCTAGAGTTTGGCGAGATCTTTCTTCGTCACTAGTGGGTTTTGAAATAGAAGTAAAACATAGTTCCTCTAAAGATTTAATTGGTGTAAAAGGTATAATTGAAGAGGAAACTGCCAATCTTTTAAGAGTTTCAACTGAAAAAAAGATCTTATGGATTCCAAAGTCAAATCAAGTTTTTCAAATTAAAATTACAGATGGAACGATAATCTTAGTTGAGGGATACATGATTAAAGGAACTCCAGAAACAAGAGTAAAGAAAAAAATTCCCAGCTGGTAAATTCCTGCTTATCAGTTCATAATAACCTATAATTTCAGGTTTATGGTGGTTTCTTCTGAGAGACTTATTGTTTCTCCTTCCTTTATACTATCTATATTTTCTACCATACTTTCAATTCCGTGCATCGATTGAAGATCACCCATCAAAGGAGATAGTTCTTTGGGTAAGTATGCTTGTTTTATAGGAGTGTTCAAAGGCAGTTTCTTATCTTTCTTAAACTTCCAAATTGCAGAATTTATTTCTAATAGTAATGATGTTATATTTGTGAGTACGGATTTTTTAATAATTTCTTCAGGTTTTGGAAACACTTGTATGTGAACACTTGAATCATAAATCCCTCTGTAGATTAAATCTGTCACAAATGGAATGATTGGGGCTAAAGCTTTAGTTAATTCTTTTATAATTTTATGAAGTGTGAACCAAGCAGCTTTTTGTTCTTTGCTGTTATATGAGTTATTTCTGTTGTAAGCTCTTCCTTTTACAAGTTCCACATAATGTGAAGCGAATATTTCCCAAGCAAAATTTCGAAGAGTTTTAGCTGGTATTTGAAAATCATATATCTCATAGCCTTTTTGAGATTCATCTATAGTATTTGCTAATTCAGATAGTATCCATTCATCAGCTGGTTGCAAAGAAATTTCTGATTCCTCCTCGACTATAGGAAATCTACTAACAAATTTGGCAATATTGTAAAATTTGTTTATGAATTTGGAAATACCTTGTAATCTCTGCTGATTGAATCTGATATCAGAGCCATGACTTGCTTCAGCAGCACCATAGAATCTTGCTGCATCACCGCCGTATTTTTCAATCATTTTTTCGGGGTTTACTGCAGTACCTCTACTTTTTGACATTTTTTCACCTTTACTATTTACCACATGTCCTGAAATCCATGCATGATTGAAAGCGGGTTTTTTATGAAGCTGGAGTCCCCTTAACATCGTATAGTGTAGCCATGTTCGCACTATATCCTTTCCCTGAGGTCTTATATCACAAATGAACGGCCTACTGTTCAATTCCTCAAATAGTTTTTCATCCTTTTTGTTATGTGGGTGTGAAGTTATGTATATTTCACTTATTGAAGAGTCCATCCAGGTATCAAATGTACGTAAGTCACCTTCAAAACCTTCAGAGCTATTGCATTTTTCACATTTATCGAATGGAGGTTCATCCTTCCAAGGTTGATAATATGGACCGGGTTCAGGAACAGTAGGGTGATTACACTTCTTACAGTACCATATAGGTACTTCTGTTCCATAATAACGTCTTCTACTTATTGGCCAATCAATAGACACAGTGTTTAACCAATCCACCCATACTTGTCTCATGAAAGGTGGGAAAAATTCCATCTCTTGCGCATACTCAAGCAATTTTGGGACATATTCTACTTGTTTAAGATAATATTCAGGCATTGCTAAGAATTCTATTTCATTGTTACATCTTGAACATGTTGGAAAATTATGAGGTACATCCACTCTTTCAATGATAAAACCTTGGTCTTCAAGATCAATAGCAATTTGATTCTTTGCTTCTTTCACTGTTAAACCAGCATATGCGGGTACTTGTTCTGTAATCTTACCATCTGTATCTATTACAGTTCTAGGGTTCAATTTTAGTTCTCTGAATATCTGAACATCTCCTGAATCCCCATAAGCACACACCATCATTATTCCAGTTCCAAATTCTGCTTTCGCATAATGATGAGGTTTTATTGGTATTTCATCTCCAAACATAGGAGATATTGCTGTTTTCCCTTCTAAATGCAAATATCTCTCATCTTTTGGATTGAAGATTACTACACCTATAGCAGGTATCAACTCTGGTCTAGATGTTGAGATAATTAACTCTTCACCAGTCTCCTTTATTTTGAACTTGATATCATAAAGTAGATGTGACCCTGACTTATAATCAATTTCATTATCTGCGATGGTTGTTTTACATCGAGTACAATAATTATTGGGCCGATCATCTTCGTAAATTTGGTTTTCATTGAACAATTTAATAAAAGTTGCTTGAGTTAATGCCCTATACTGCTCTTCGTCAGTTTTGTAAATTTCGTCCCATTCAAAGGAATTATTACTGAATCCTAAAATTCTGCACACATGGAGTATTTGATCTCCTACGCGGTCTAAAATCCTCTTGCACATCTTAATAAATTCTTCTCTTGGAATATCATGCATAGATATTCGAAATACTTTTTCAGCTTGAACTTCAATTGGTAAGCCATTGCGATCTAAACACATTGGAAACAAAATTTCATTTCCAGACATACGTTTATATCGAGCGATCATATCAATACCGCTATAATGTATGGCACCGCCCATGTGCCAAGGAGCATTTGCATAAGGAGGGGGAGTATCTATACAGTAGATTGGTTTTCCTGAGTTTTTGTTAAATGCAAACAGTTTTTCCTTTTGCCAAATATTGAATAGTTCTATATCCTTTATTTGGGGGTCATATGTTTTTTCTGTTAGTCTAGGAACGAATTCACTCACAGTCATCAACCTTTAATATTGCTGTTTTTTGTTGCTTTAAAAATAGAGTGATTACACACCCAATTAATATAAAGCCTCTATGTTTGTATGAAGATAAAAGCTATTTTAAAAACTTCGCCAACTTTTTTTAACTAGAAAGAAAGAATGAAAAATTAATGTGTTTTCATCACTTTTTCTATGTGTTCATCATCGCTTCTATCTTCTGGTCCTCTGAAATATGATAAAATTGCTCCCAAAAAGGTTATAACCGCATATACTCCAAATACCCATTTGAGTCCAATAGCATAATTTACTTCTCCATAAATAGGTAGGCCATTTTTAGTTGAAGCAAGACCTGCTACAAGGGCAAGAATAGCTGTAGAAAGAGCTGTTCCCAAACTTATCCCTACACTAGTTGTTAATCCGTGCAAAGCGCTTGCAATCCCAAGTTTTTCCTTTGGTGCAGCACTCATAATGCTATTGCCATTGGGAGATTGGAACATGCCTATACAAATACCTATCACAATTGCTGAGACAATATAAATTGACAGATGAGCATTAACATCAATTAATGCCGAAAGAACTGCAAGCATTATAGCAACACCCAACATTGCTCCAGTGCATAAATATCTTGCATCAACTGTGTTCGATAATTTTCCTGAAATAGCTGCAAAAATTGCCATGCCAACAGCTACTCCTGCAAGTACCAAACCAAGTTCTATTGGAGTATGCGTTATACCAAATCTTGGTAAAAACAAGCTAAATTGATAGATAATAACTATGTACCCTTGATGCTTTAATATGGCCGTAACTAAACCTATTGAGATTTTCCTGTTTTTTAACATCTTGAAATCAATCAGGGGCTCAGATGTTTTTCTTTCCCACCATATGAAAACTGGAAGAACAAGAAGACTAAAACCTAGAGCTATCCCCGCCCACATTCTTGCATTTGGAATGGTTTCAGTTTCAGGAAAGACACTGAAGCTTAAAACTAAAATCGTTAGAAATGCCGCAATTAGAAAAGACCCAAGATAATCTGCTCTTCTCTTTTCTGTTAGTGGTGGAGTTTTTGGAATATTAAAATGTACTAAAGCCAAGCCGATAGCTGCAATTGGAAGATTAATTAAAAACACACCACCAAGATTCCAAAACTGACCTATAACAGTTCCAAAAACAGGTCCTAAGATTACAGCTATAGAAATAACTACATTGTTTATGCCTACTGCTGTTCCTCTATTCTTCTTTGTTGTGAATCTTGTTACTAATGCCATTCCATTTGCCATCATTCCAGTGGCTCCAACTGCTTGTATTACTCTACTAAAGACTAAATACCATATTGATCTGACAAGAAACTCCATGGACAAATAACAGAAAAGGGACCCTATTGCAAAAAGAATCATCCCATATTGGAAAATTCTTTTATTGCTATATCTATCTCCTAAATTTCCTGCAATTACAGTAAAGGCCATCATGGTTAGGAGATAGGAAAGTATTACCCATTGTACTATAGGTGGAGTAACTCCGAAATCTGCTTGAATTTGTTCTAGAATTACTACCACTATGGATGCATCCAAGGAGGACATGAAAACCCCTACACCAACAGCGCTCACCAGAGTAAAGATTTTCAATTGTGTTCCTGAAGGCATTCCAGAATCATTGTTGTTGGAGCTCATAATGGATATCCTTCTTTTAATTACTTCTTCATATAAGACTTTTGTATCAAAGATACATTAACTTGAGCAATGGATAAGAAAAGATTATTATTTATATATTCAAATATAAAACATCATATGCAAATTGCTATTGTGGTCTAAAATGAACCAAACTGAATACCTAAATCATCCTTTGATTAAACCAAATACAATTGAAGCAAGACTCTATCAACAAACTCTTTTTGCGTCTTGTATAAAGGAAAATTCCCTTGTTATTCTACCAACAGGTTTAGGTAAAACAGTTCTTTATCTTATGATTACAGCACAAAGGTTAGAAAAATTTCCTGAAGGTAAAATTGTTTTCTGTGCCCCAACAAAACCATTACTTGATCAACATGAACGTACAACTCGTAACTCGCTTAATATTGATCAAGACAAAATTGTTCAAGTTTCTGGGCAAATTGATCCTAAAAAACGTAAGGAGATTTGGGATAATGGCCAAGTGTTCATTACTACACCTCAAACCATACAGAATGACATAATTCAAAGAAGAGTCAAATTGGAAGAAATTATTTTTCTGTGCTTAGATGAAGCACATAAAGCTGTCGGGGACCATAGTTATGTTTTCATCGCGGAGCAATATCGTAAAAGAGCTACCAATCCTTTATTGCTTGGTATAACCGCTAGTCCTGGTTCAAAAATTGAAAGAATTAATGAAGTTAAATCAAACCTTGGAATCACTAACATCGAAATGCGTGATGAAAGTTCAGATGATGTTAGGCAATATATACATGAAATTGATGAAAACTGGGAAATTATTCCTTTATCAGACGATTTTAAAACAATTATTGATACACTAAATAATCTCTTCAAGGTTATCCTAGAGGAATTAAAAGAACTTAAGATTATTAGATCAGTCTCCCCAAAAAATAATCCCAGGAGGGAATTATTACAGTTAAGAGCAAGGGTAAATGAAATCTATAGCAATTCAGACCAAGAAGACAGAACAGAATTCTTCAGAGCCATGTCTTTAGTAGGTAATTCAATTCGATTATCTCATGCCATAGAACTTATTGAAACACAAGGAATACCCTCATTAAGTAAATATTTAGAAAAGCAAATTAGCGAGATTAAGTTTGGAAAAGGAAGTAGAGCACTAAGAGAACTAATGTTCTCAGATGAAATGCAACAAGTTGTAGAATCTGTTCAATCTCTTCAAGAGAAGAAAATTATTCACCCGAAAATTGAAAGATTAAAAGAAATTGTATCTGAGGAATTGTCGAGCAATCCAAACAACAGAATACTCATTTTTGCACATTTCAGAGTAGCTGCTAAAATAATTAGTGAAGAATTAAACAAAATAAATGGGATAAATTCCCACTGGTTTGTAGGGCAATCTTCCGCAAGAGGAGACAAAGGCCTTTCCCAAAAAGAACAAATTGAAATTATGCAATCTTTTCGAGATGGAACTTACAACGCATTAATTTCAACCAGTGTTGCAGAAGAAGGGTTAGACATTGGTGAGTGTGAGTTAGTAATTTTCTATGATGCTGTCCCAAGTGCTATCAGATTAATTCAGAGAAAGGGACGAACAGGGAGAAGAAAGAAAGGAAAAGTAATTATGCTCATCGCTGAGGGAACTAGAGATGAAGCATACATGTGGGCATCTAAGAGACAAGCTCAAAAAATGAAAAAACTCGTGAAGAAGCTTGAAAAACCCTTAAAAAAGAAAGAAACAGCAACGAAAGAAAAACAAAAAGGCATTATGGATTTCCTCAAAGAAGCAGAAAAAGTTTCAACCAAGACACAAGAACATCAAGAAGAAAATCTAGAAGAACTAGAAAACCTCGAAAAAGAAACTAAAGAGGTTAAATTCGTTAAAGAAAAGGGAAAAATCAAAGTAATTTGTGATAGTAGAGAAAGAAATTCAGTCGTTATTAAAGAATTGATGAACAAAGATGTAGAACTAGGATTTGAAAGATTAGATATTGGTGACTATATTTGTTCAGATCGAATCGTAGTGGAGAGAAAAACTGGTGATGATTTTATCAAATCAATTTTAGATAAACGGTTATTTGTGCAAACAAAAGTATTGGTAGAAAGTTGTTCAAAACCAGTGATGATTTTAGAAGGAGACTTCAATTTATTCAGTTCGTCACTTCACCCACATGCACTTGCAGGAGCTTTAACTTCTTTAGCTACAGATTTTAGAATCCCAATTATTCACACTCAAAATCAAAAAGAGACAGCAGAAATTCTATTTGCTTTAGCAAGAAGAGAACAAGAAGAGAGAAAAAGAAGTATTTCAATTGGTAAGAGAAAGGGAATAGGTCTTAAGTCACAGTTAGAAGAAGCTATTGCTTCGTTACCACATGTTGACCACAAGATAGCTAGTAGAATGCTGAAGCATTTTGGATCGGTTAAAGAGATTATGAATGCGAAATTAGAGGATTTCTTTGAAGTACGTGGTGTTGGTGAGAAAATCGCTTCTGACATAGTTGATTTTATTTATACAAACTATAACGAAATTGAGACGGGAGAAGAGATAAAGGGTATGAAGGATGAATTAGAGCTCTTAAAAAGAGAAAAGGTAAGAAAAAAACCTAGGAACTCAGAGAACGGAGAGAATCAATAAGAGAACGAATTGAAGAAGAAATTTCTTCTATTTCTTTAGGATCCGATGATTCTTTTAATTTTGCATTCAGGTCGGTTATTTTTTCCAGCATTATTTTAGCAGTATCTGCTAGAGCAGGAGGTAAAGAGCTGAAATCATATGAACTGAAATTGTTTGGTGAAGAACTTGCTGCTTGTTGTTGAGCCCCTGATGTTTTAGTTACGGGCATATCAGATTTTGAATCCACCAGAACATATTCTTTCTTACATTTTACACAGACGACTTTCCCATCTTTTTCATAAAGAGGTTCTACACAAACAGGGCATGCCTTATTGATCATTTTCCAACCCTTTAGAAGTAAGTCAGCTCCTGCAGCGACAGAAGCATCTGATTCTTTTGATGGAGACATATGAAAACAGTGAAAAGTTACTATAAAACGTTAATTGTCTTTCACAAGTAAATAATGAATATCCCAGTAATACATTCTGTCAAAAGAAAATAGTTAAGCTCTTAAGATTAAGAAACAAGTACTTGTGATTCTAAATGGTTAAAAAAATAGAACGAACAATTGAATCTATTCCTAAGTTGTCTGCAAAACCAGAAAAAGGGAGAGTTATTCTCAAAATAGAAAATTTGCTTACAGAAAAACCTCGAGCTAGTGTAAAAGAGATAGACGATACCTACAAACTGATAAAGATACTAAAAAACGCTGCAAAATTCTATTATAAACCTCCAGAAGTTACTGGAAAGTAATTAATGCTTGTTCTGCTCAAGAAAAGATAAAATCAGCACCAGCTTTAATGGAATCATCAAATTCATTTGATGATCTCATAAAATTGCAAAAGAAGTACAGTATAGAATTTTAATTGTCTTTTATATTCATCTGCCAAATACGTAAGTAATACATCCTATCATTATGCAAAATGGGGTTGGGAATTAAAGTAACAAATGGTTATGCAAATGACAGAAGAATCTGAAAAATCAATAGAATTAAACCCTAAGATAGAGATTAGTGTGGACAGTAGAAATAAGATTTTAAGATTTCAGGATTTATTACAGGAAAAACCAAGAGTAAGTGTAGAAGAAATTGAAGGAATGGACAGATTGATTCAAATGTTGAAAAACGAAAAAAAATCTCCATTTTACACTTCAAAAGATGACAGTGAGTAGAACACTTCTTACGAGAGATTAGTATAAAAAAATGTCTAGCAATAAACTAACCAAGTTCCTTCTTTCTTTTTTAGAATTATAAGAAAACATTTTTAAAAGTAATAAATTAGGAAGAATGCAGTAAGAACGGGGCATTAGCTCAGCTTGGTTAGAGCACTCGGCTGATATGTTATTTGTTTGTTAAGCATTTAACTCAAAAACCGGGGGGTCGGCAGTTCAAATCTGCTATGCCCCACCATTTCTTGTTTTCTAGTCGCATTCTACTGTTATCTTTTTACACTCCTCTTTTTAGTTATTTTGTTCTTTCCTTACTTTTTCTTCTTGCTCTCATTTTAGAAGTATTATAAGTGTATGAACGCTCTATCCATTTGATAATTATGATTTCAATGCAACAACTCTATAATATTGTTGAAGAAGATAGGAAGAAGCATTTGGGTTTTTTTTCTAAACTTCCAAGGAAGCACTTTCATTATACTCAAACTGAAAAAACATGGAGCCCAGAGCAAATTTTTAGACATCTCTTAATGAACATTAAATGGATATTAGACAAACTCCCCATCGAATCACAAAAACCATCTCAACTTGCAATTGATCTTGAGGAAGAAGTAAATGACCAAGTAACTTTAGCTGATTTAATTGATGAATTTGATCGAATATCACCATTACTGAGTAAATCCCTATCCTCCTTAACATCTGAGCAAGAAGAAGAATATATTGATACGTATAAAGGTAAAATGCAACGACGAATTTATTTAATTAGACTAATTAATCATGAACATAGACATTTAGGACAAATACAATGGCTATTAAAACGTTCAACAGGTTGGACTGACAAAGAAATCTATGGAAAAGATGATTAAACGAGTAAATTAAATAACATAGTCAGCTGGGTCTGGTTTTAATAAAGGTGCAAATATTCTTGGTTTGTATACATATATACTATAAATCGGAATACCTCTTTTCAAAGATCTCCATTTATTTTGAGGTGGTTCTAACCTCAAATTGGGTATTTCATGATAGTTCTCATTATACATCCATTTCCCTTCATCTCTCCTAATATAACTGTCACCTTTTGTTCTTTCATAATCATCCTTAATTTCCTTAGCATCGTCTGCGCGGATTCTTGCGAGAACAGTCTTTTGGTCACTTGGATTAATTATCGAAACTCCAAAAGAAGGAGGTACAACTATAACATCAAATTTTTGAGCTCTTATCATTACAGCATCTTTGATTTTCTCATGGGTCTCCCCGAATTGTTGGAGTAAGAATTCCGAATATCCTTCAACAACTTGATAGATCTCAGAAAAACGATACCCTGTACCTGCAAAGGATCTATAATAACCAGAAGTCTTGTAATATTCGTCTCCTAATTTTCCAGCTTGGATAATTAAGAAATCAAATCTCATTACATCCCATAGGGATTTATCTTCAACTTTCTTTACTCCTCGATAGATTCTAAACACTTCTTTATCCTTCTCTTTTCCTTCCCATTCATTTTCCAACAAAAAATTAGAAATATCCTCGACTTTGTGAATCAACACATCCTTCACACTAATTTCACTTTCACTGTATCTTAGTGTAGTTTCTTCACTACTAATAGGCAACCCTGTACTTTCCCTTAATTCCATTCTGCTCTTCTCTTACTTATTTACAATTAGAGACTATAGAAATAATCTTCTCCTTCATCAGTGATTTTCCAACTATCTAATGATCCCACCTTAAAATTCTTTAAATAATCTTTTTCTGTTAATGAATTTAACACTTCAATGAGAACAGCTTGTTCCGCTTTCTCCCCGCTTGGAGTATAAAGGTTATTTAGCTGGAACATCACATCTGAGAGATTTAAACCCCTGTTTAGCGAAACAAAAATATCTAATAAATCAATTTCTATCTGTTGTTTCTCCACCATTATTATCAGAATGTTAACTATTTGTTCTTTCTAAAAATATTTCCCTATTATTTCTCATTATTTCTAAAGACTCATAACCAAAAAGATAATAACAAATCTTGAAATTTTGTCTAAAGTGCTATACTGAAGCATAGTTCTTTAGTTTACCTTATCCCGAGGAGATACCATGACAAAGAAACAGGAAGAAAAGAAAAGAACATCAGTAGAACGTTATATGTTAAAACATGAATTAGACAAATTAGAGTCCAAAAAAAGTTTTAACATGTCTACAAGTTTAGTTACCCTATATATTCCTCCTGGTACTAGGTTATCTGATGTTAATGCTCAGCTGCGCGATGAATATGGAACTGCAACAAATATCAAAGACAAAAGCACTGGAAAAGCTGTCCAATCTGCGCTTTCCTCTATCATGTCTAGGATAAAAACTATTCCTGATTCTGGAGAAAATGGTCTTGTTATCTTCTGTGGAATTACTCAAAACAATAAGGTGGAGTTTTTCTTAATTAGCCCTCCAGATCCTGTAGGTATTAAACTCTATCTCTGTGATTACGTATTTCATATTGATCATCTTAAAGAGATGTTAGAAAGCAAACAAAGATATGGGTTAGCATTAATTGCTCGAGGAGGAGCAACACTAGCAACTGTTCAAGGCTCCCGATTAGATATAATTCGTGAAGAAGAATCCAATGTTCCTGGTAAACATAAAATGGGTGGTCAGTCTCAAGCTCGTTTTCAAAGATTAACTGAAGAAGCGGCTCAAAGATGGTATGGTAAAGTTGCAGATATCATGAATACTGTTTATCTTGAAGATTTTCCAGTTGAAGCAATAGTAGTTGGTGGCCCAGCTTTATCCAAAGCAGAATTCTTGGAAAGTAAGGAAATAGATTATCGATTGCTTGAAAAAGTCATAGGAATCTATGATATAGGATATTTGGGTTCAGTTGGGATTCGAGAACTTTTAGACAAAGCAGCAGATAAATTGTCTGATTTTGAGTTAGTTAAGGAGCGCCAACTCACACAAAAATTCATGGAACATTTGGGAAAGGATACAGGACTAGTTACTTATGGGGAAAAGGAAGTTTTGAAGGCATTAGAAAAAGCAGCTGTTGAAATTGTTCTAGTAAGCGAGGATGTAGATAGGGTTAATATGGAAATTAAATGTGATGGATGTGATTATACAAACATTGAGTCTGTAAAAAGCAAAGATTACAACGATTTCATAAAAAAATTATCTGACAAAAAATGTTCTGAATGCGGAAATTCCAAATTGTATATTGAAAGTGAAAGTGATTTAATAACTGAATTGAATGAAAAAGCCGAGAATACTGGTGCTACTCTAGAGGTCATTTCAACTGATCATGAGGATGGGGCTATGTTATACAATGCATTTGGTGGGATAGCAGCAATTCTCCGATACAAATCATATGATGATTATTAGAGAAAAAAATCTATCCTTGAACCACTGTTCCAATTTTTTCTCCATCTACAATTCTCAGAATGTTTTTAGGTTCAGAACCATTCGTGAATATTAGTCGTAAATCGGATCTTTTTACAATTTCACAACCTACTCTATCAAAGAGAGCGTATTTTCCTGGTTCTTCATCTTGTTGTGATATGATATCTAACAGTTGATCAGCTGAAATTATATCTAATGGTTTTGCATCCTCATATTGATTTGGATCTTTATCATACACCTTGTCTACATTTGTCAGATTTATCAACATGTCAGCACCCCAATATTCGGCTAGAAGTGCTGCAACAGCATTTGTAGATTGTCCTGGTTGAAGACCTCCAGTAACAACGATTTTACCAGATGAAAGTGCTTCACCAATTTCTTCGAATGAACGAGGAACAAGCAAATATGCTTTATTGTGGAGTGAAGCAATTATTAGTAAAGCATGAATTCGAGTTGATTCTACTGCAAGAATGTCTTTGAAAGTAGATACATGCCCAAGGACATCGCTTGCTTGAATGATAACTCTAGCTAATTTTCCTCCTCCAACAACAACTGCAATTTTATGTCCTGCTTCATGAAGGGTGTTAATGGTTTCAACAATTTCCTTTATTCTCTCAACATTTAGAATCATTTCTTCTTTGTATAAAACAGAACCGCCAAACTTTAGTACAATCTTCTTCATTAGTATCGCTACAAAGTTATTAGGATGATAGCTAAATAACGTTTTTTCTCAGAAAGTCATTTTTCTCCCATTTTTATACAACAAAGAAGAGAATCTTTTTTAATAAACTTTCAAAGGTGCAAACAAATAAACTGAGGACTGTAACATGGACTTTAGTCAAAGAAATCCTATAGAAAAGGTTTTTTCTACAAAAAATGAAATTGTATCAATTGCGGGTTGGATTCAACAAGTTCGCAATCTTGGAGGATTACGATTTATTCAATTACAAGATAGAACAGGGATTGTTCAAATAGTTTTACCCAAAAAGAAAGTATCTGAAGAAATATTTGCATTAGATTTTCAGGAAGGAGACATAATTGCAGTTACTGGAAGTGTCGTAAGCAACGAAAGTGCCCCAAATGGAAAGGAAGTCCTTCCGTCTGAGATTGAAATTATCAATAAAAGAGCTCAAGAATATCCAATTTCAGTTGGCGATAAGATTGAAACAAACCCAGATAAAAGGTATGATTATAGGTTTCTAGATTTAAGAAATAGAAAGGTTGCTAACATTTTCGAAATTGAGAGCACTGCTGCTTATGCAATTCAACAATATTTTAGAGATAACGACTTCTTACAGTTCTTTTCAGCTAAAATTGTTGGTTCAGCAACAGAAAGCGGTGCTAGTGTTTTTGAAATAAATTATTTTGATAAAAAAGCATACTTAGCACAATCCCCTCAATTCTATAAACAAATGATGTTAATGGCAGGATTTGAGAGAGTTTTTGAAATAGGCCCTGTTTTTCGAGCTGAGAAACACCACACTAATCGTCATTTATGTGAATATACTTCTATAGACTTTGAGATTTCATACATTAATGATCAAAAAGATGTCATGAAAGTTATACAAGGCGCAATTGGTTTTGCTCTCGATACAATAAAAACATCTAGAGCTAATTCCCTTGAAGAATTGGGAGTTCAAATTGATGATCAACCCAAAGAATGGCCAATAATTGCAATTCCTGAATGTAATGATATTTTAGCAAACGAAGGTAAAGAACTAGACCTCTATGAAGATTTAGATGCTGAAGCAGAGGGAATTATTGGTAGGTACGCAAAAGAGAAATGGAATTCGGATTTTGTATTCGTAGACCAATATCCTTGGAAAATTAGACCGTTCTATACTATGAAAGATGATGAAGATCCAAGACTAACAAAATCTTTTGATCTCTTATTCAAAGGACAAGAACTAACCACTGGAGGGCAAAGAGAACACAGAGTAGATATTTTAGCGAAACAAGCTGTTGAAAAGGATTTCAAGCTTGAAGAGGTTGACAGTTATCTACAGTTCTTTAGAAATGGAGCACCACCGCATGGAGGAAGTGGTACAGGAATTGAAAGATTTGTGCAAAAAATCCTTGATTTACCTAATATTAGAGAAGCAAGATTACTTCCAAGAGACCCAACAAGACTCCATCCATAATCTTCAATCAATTTCAAATCAAGATGAAAAATCTTAAAAAACAAATGAAATTCATTATAGTAGTCAAACATTAAGACTCAGCGGGGATAGCCAAGCGGCCAACGGCGGCGGACTTAAGATCTTGGTTTTAAACCTGAGATAAGGGTTAGAAAAAAAATAAGTCATCCGTTCTTTAGTAGTTCGGGAGTTCGAATCTCCCTCTCCGCACCATTCTTACCTTTTGAAAATTTTTTCACTGCTTGGTTTAACCTTAAGCTCTTTGGTTTATCCTCTTTACCTTGATATTAAAATCGTTTAACCGAGCGATTAAGCACTTGTTCTAACCAATTAAAAAAATGATTAAATAAAGCGATGTTATTGGTATCATAGTGATACAATTGTCTAAAAACGAAGTCAAAATGTATGAAGAATTATTAGAACTCTTGGAAAAGAGGTTTGACAATGGAGAAATCGATAAACAAAACTTTGTCGAATTGAAAAATCGTTATCTCCAAAAGCTTGATGATGCTAAAGAAAATTTTGAACAACATAAAGAAGCTTCTCAGATTTATACTGCAGGAGTTAAGGTATCAACTGATAAATCTCTTTCAGTTGCTGGATCAACTAAAATCTCAGGTGGTTATATTGGAAAGGATATTCGCATCGCAGGTTCTGGAAAAATTAATAATGATGTTGAATGTAACAACTTGAAATCCGCTGGTTCTCTAAAGAGTAATGGGAATATTACTGCCCATGGAGACATCAGTACTGCTGGATCTTTTAAGTGCGCTGGTTTCTTACATGGAGATCAAGATGCAAAATTCGCAGGCTCAGCAAAAATAAGCTTAGAAACTATTCTCAAAGGCAGAATTGTAACTGCTGGTAGTTTTGCTACTGGAGGAATCTTACAAGCTGAAAGCGGTGCAAAGTTCTCAGGTTCTGCTAGAATTGAAGGTAATCTATTATCTCAAGGAATTGTTGAAGTAGCAGGCAGAATTTTAGTTGAAGGAGACGTGGTAGGTGATGATATTCTTATCAATAAGGGAAGGGATTTCCTTAGTCTAAGATTTAGAAGTCTCAAAAAATCAATAGTTGAAGGGCATGTTTTAGGTACTGGTGAAGTATATTTAGCCAACACTACAGTAGAAGGCGATGTTAAAGGTTTCAAAGTAGAAATCGGACCATATACTAAAGTAGAAGGTATTGTTTTCTATGTCGATTACATAGATGTTGACAAGAGAGCAGATTTGGCTAATGAACCAGTAAAAATAAGCCATGAAAAATTAAGATTATAATTAACTAGTGATATAGAAAGGTGAAAATAATGGAAAAAACAATTAAAGAAACAAGTGAAAATATTGAACAAAGAGCTACAATCAGCTCTGCTGGGAGTTTAAAGGAAACAGAAGATTTAGTCAAAATCTCTGGGTCAGGAAGTATATCCAGTGGAATTATCCCTAAATTTGTCAAAATTTCAGGTTCAGGAAAACTTGGTGGAGATTTCAAATGTTATGGAATAAAGTCCTCAGGATCATTAAAGGGTGAAGGAAATTTGACTTCTTTGGGTACAGTTAGAAGTTCTGGATCCTTTGGTATATCTGGAGGACTTGTGAGTGAATCTTCTGCTAGGTTTAGTGGCTCTGCAAAAATTGGTCAAGATGCTAACATATTAGGTCCAGTTAAATCTTCTGGATCTTTCAGGGTTGGTGGAGATTTCATTGGTAGCAATGATGCTAAATTTTCAGGTTCAGCAAGGATTGATGGAGAAACTACTGTACAAGGTTTCACAAAATCATCTGGTTCTTTCAAAGTAGGTGGAAATCTACAAACAAATAATGGAATAAAATCTTCAGGATCCATAGGAGTAGGTGGAAATCTCCTATCACAAAGAGATGTTTCATTAGAGGGGGCAGCTAATGTTAAAGGAAACTTAGTAGGAGAAAATGTAACTCTAGGTTTGAAAGGATGGAAAAGATGGTTTAATCTAAGTATCGGTAGTATTGGCAAACATCCATACAAAGTTGGTGGTAACTTATTTGCAAAAAATAACATTAATATTAGAGCCACATCAGTTACTGGTGACGTAAAAGGATACGATGTCTTTATTGGTCGTTGTTCAGAAGTTGGTGGAAAAGTTTATTTCGTTAATTCTCTCAAAGTTAAACGCAGAGTGAAACTAACTGAAGAACCCACTCAAATCAAACCTGAAGAATTAAAACTTTAGTTCCTATCTCTCCTTTTTTTCTTTTCCCTTAAAACAAAATATTCTTTAATCTCTTTTGAATTCTTCAAATGATAATCCATGTTAGGTAAACTAGGGTCTGCTCTTAACACCGCAATTTCTAAGATTCTTAGAGGTGGTCCTCCAGATAAAGAGCAAATTCGTGAATTAAAGAATGCAATGCTAAAAGCTTTATTAGAAGCAGATGTTCAATTCGATTTAGCTGCAGAGGTAGTTAATGAAGTTGAGCGCAAATCTATGGATAAGGGACTTCCAGATGGTTTATCTCGCAAGAAAAGTGTTTTGTCAATCATACATGATGAGCTTTCTAAGTTTCTAGGAACAAGGGTTTACCCCCTTACATTACATCCAGACAGACCAACACTAATAATGTTGGTAGGGATCCAAGGATCAGGAAAAACAACCACTGCAGCAAAACTAGCAAAATATATTCAGAAAAGAGGTAAAAAGGTTGCAGTTGTAACTGTCGATAATTTTAGACCAGGTGCTTATGAACAATTACAACAACTTTGCTCAAGTATTAAAGTACCTGTTTATGGTGACCCTGAAAACAAAAATGCTGTCAAAATTGCAACAGATGGTGTTAAGAAGTTTTTAGATGAAAAGTATAACACTATCATTATTGATACAGCTGGACGTCACAAAGAGGAAAAAGCTCTTCTTAAAGAAATGAAAGAACTTACTGACAAAATAAAACCAGATGAGATTATACTCGTTGTAGATGGAAATCTTGGACAAGCAGCTCACGATCAAGCTTCTGCCTTTGCAGAAGTAACCAAAGTTGGTTCAGTTATTGTAACTAAGATGGATGGTTCAGCTAAGGGTGGTGGAAGTCTCTCTGCAGCAGTAGCGGCTAATGTTCCAATTAAATTCCTTGCGGATGGTGAAGATATTGATTCCTTGGAGGAATTCAACCCAACTTCGTTTGTAGGAAGGCTTATTGGAGTAGGGGATTTAGAAGGTCTTTTGAAAGAAGTACGAGAAATGGAGGCCCTTCCCTCAAAAGAGGAGGCAATGAGTATGCTAAGTGGTAAAATCTCCTATAGACAAATGATGGAATTGTTAGACACTTTCAGCTCCTCTGGTTCGATGAAGAGAATGCTTTCAATGATTCCAGGATTAGGAATGACTATAGATGAAGATATGCTCAATGTTTCAAAGGACAATATGAAAAGATTCAAAGTCATTATGACCTCTATGACAAATGAAGAACTAGATGGAAAAACCAAATTAGGGAGTTCTAGAGTCCATCGAATTGCTAAAGGTAGTGGGAGACCTGTTTCAGAAGTTAGAGAACTAATGGCTCAACACAAGATGATGACCAATCTGGTAAAACGCATGCGTAAAGGAAGACGCGGGGGAATGCAAATACCAGGAATACCACCTGGGTTATTAGGACAATAGACAATCACAAAATGTGAAATCGTATGTCTCAACTTTTTTTCATCTTAAACGCTCCTCCTTTATCTTTTACTAAATCCAATTTATATGAAAAAAGTACAAAATTGAAAGAATCCGCACCCTACATCAAATCAATCGCAGATTCCTTTTTTCTGTCAAATCAATTTAGAAGGAATCTGCTTATTTATTATTGTACAAGCTACCAAGGAATGTCATATGTAATTACTTTTGAAGGTAGCAAGTTAAGGTATCTTGGTCCTAGCTTCTTTTCATCAGCACACCTAATACTGCGAGCAAAAAATCACATACTAGATTCTAATTCTCGAGATGGAAAACTCACACCAGGAATTTCAGTTCTAGAGCAAAGTAGCGATTGGATCTTTGAAAAGCACAAAGAAGATAAGATAGTTCAAGTTATTTCAAAATGTGAAAAAGAATTAGAATTTTCACAAGAAATTGCTAAACACAGCAACGTCTTTGCTTATGGTTTCGAAAAACTACCTTTATCAATCAATTCAAAGAAGCTGCTATTAAAGCATCTAATGGTTGATGAACAAGTAATTATTACCAACTATCTTTTGGAGAGTGTTAGATAGGATGACTTTGCATAGAAAAGCTACAGACATACTAAAAGCATATTCCTTGTGTGATTATTGTTTAGGGAGACAATTCTCTAATTTGTCAACAGGAACTACAAATAAGAATAGAGGTTCAACAATTAAGGACTTTTTAGCTCTATTTCATTCAACTGATATTACAGATAATACTGTCTTAATGCTTCAGGCTTTGTCAAGAGCAGACAATAAATTGTCAAAAAATACTCTAAGCAGAAATAATTTTGAAATAGAGAATTCAGAAGAGTGTTATATCTGTCAGAATACTTTGACTGAAAATTCAGAAGAAATTATACAAAAGATTTTACCAGAAATTAAAAATTATGAATTTCAAACCTTCTTAATTGGTACTTCACTACCTAAGGAGTTCTTTGAAAGAGAGAGAAATCTGAAAGAAGAATTCAATGTTGTGCAGACTGAATATTTAAAGCAAGAATTCAATCGTTTGATAGGAGGAAAAATTGGGGAGTTGCTTTCAAAAGAAACCGATTTTCAGTCCCCAGAAATTGTCATAGAAATAAGTCCTTTAACCTACTCTATAGTCCTCAAGTTAAAATCTTTGTATATTTATGGTCGATATCGAAAATATATCCGAACTCTACCTCAGACACGTTGGCCTTGTAGAAAATGTAAAGGGAGAGGATGTGAAGAGTGCAATCATACTGGTAAAAAACATCAGGAATCAGTTGAGGAGCTTGCTGAATATGAAGCACTTAAATTAACACATGGATACAAAGGCGTGTTACATGGAGCGGGAAGAGAGGATATAGATGCCTTGATGTTGGGTACAGGAAGACCTTTTGTTCTCGAAATAGTGGAGCCAAAGGTACGAAACATGGATTTGCGTGAGCTTGAAAAAAACACAAATCAATACAGTAAAGGAAAAATTGATGTTTCTGAATACAGATGGTCTTCAAAAAATGAGTTGAGAGACTTAAAAAGCAGTGCAGAAAGAACCGTAAAGAAGTACAAAGCTCTTATTACTTTTGAAGAACCAATTTCTGAAAAGAAAATCAAAGAAATTGAAGAATTCTTTAAAAACCGTCCTATAAACCAACGAACACCTCAGAGAGTTTCTCATAGAAGAGCAGATCTTATAAGAAAGAAAACAGCATTTTCTGTTCAATGCTCAAGAATTAATGAGACTCATATTGAAGCCATAATAACCTGCGATGGTGGTTGTTATGTTAAAGAACTAATTTCAGGGGATAACAATCGAACAAAACCCAGTATAGCAGAGGTCATAGGTATAGAAGCTAAATGCAAGGAATTGGATGTCATTGAAATTCAGGATGGGTTCAATGAAGCGTAAAATAGATGTAGTAGTTTTGAAAGCTAGTTTTACAATCACCAGAACAGATAACGAAAAGATTAAAAGTTACATCGAGGGACTTTGCTCACTTGTATAAGTTAAACATAAAGGTGTAAAGTATGCGTAAATCCAAAGGTTATCGTGCTAGAACAAGACATCTCATGAAGAAGCATACAAGAGATAAAGGTATTCGACCTTTAGATTATCTATTGCGTGATTTCAACGAAGGTGATATAGTGGACATTATTATTGATTCAGGTGAACATAGAGGAATGCCTCACAGAAGATATCATGGTAAAACAGGAGAAATCACAAAGAAACAAGGTAAAGCTTTCATTGTTTCAATAAGACAAGGAAACGCTACTAAGCAGATTATTGCTGTAAAGGAACATTTACGCTTAAGTCGTTCTATTATTCAAGTAGAAAAAAAGTGAAGTGAGTTTATGCCTAGAGAGGGTCTCGAAAGAAAACCATTAACAATTTCAGAAGCTATGCGCATTTTACAGGAAAGAAGTGAAGAATCAGAACTTTCCTACTGGCAAAGAGTTGCATTTGAACATGCTATGCAAAATGCTAGAATTGAACCTGAAGAATCTAGAGAAATAGTTGAGAAATTAATTAAAAAATATACACTATCTGAACTTTCTGCATATACTATTGCTAATATACTTCCCCCATCTATAGAAGAACTGAAAGATTTGCTCTCAAAAGAACCACAAATGCTAACAGATTCTGATATTAAAGAAATCTTTAATATTATTAAGCCATTTATCGATAGAGAACCCAAATCAGCATAAAACTTCAATACAGGATTAATACCAAGAAAACAAAAACTTTTTTTGCATTTAGACTTATTTATGGTGAGAGTATCATGGTAAACAATCAACATTCCAGATCAAACAAACGTCCTGAGAAATCAACAGAAAGTGATGATTTCATTAGTGGTCCCGTTACTCGTGTAAAACATACAAGAAAAGATGAATCACGAATTCTAGTTCTAGACTATTTACCAGATGGTAAAGGTTTCGGACAAACCAAACAAAGGGAACCTACAATTCAGGGTATCGGTACAACATGGTTTAGTTTACTCGATATTGTTGTTGAAAAAAGGAGTAGTTATCCTCTATTCACAGAGCTACCTCTACCAAAAATCAGTGAAAAAACTCCAATTAGACAAATCAAACGAAGAATTACTGTAAATGATTTAACAAATACAGGACATAACTCATTGGAAGAAGCTGTTATTAATATAATAAACAAAAACGAAAAAAGATTTGTCTCATTTTTTAATAAAGCTCAACCTATAACCAACCGTATTCACTCTCTGCAATTAATACCTGGCATTGGAAAGAAATTGATGTGGGAAATATTACAATCAAGAAAAGGCATACCCTTCGTCTCCTTCAGCGATATAGAAGAGAGAGTAAAAATCTCTGATATAAGAAAAATGATTTTCAATAGAATTATGCAAGAATTAGAAGAAGATCAGAAACATAGATTATTTACAGCAAACCCAGATTCTGGACAAAGAAGGTAACACCAAAAATGGTTGGAATAATGGATTGTTGGACTTCCTCTTTTGAACTAAGAAAACATGTTTTGGATAGTTTAAAGGAGTTGAAAATCACCCCTTCCAGACAAAGGGGGCAGAATTTTTTAATAGATTCTAACATTATCAACTATCAAATAAACCAAGCAAATATACAACCTAAGGATATTGTTCTTGAAATTGGTGGGGGAATAGGGAACCTATCAAAATGTATTGCTAGTAAAGCTAAAAAACTGATTATTATAGAACATGATAAACGAATGATTTCATTTTTAACTAATTTTCTACAAGATTTTTCAAATGTAGAAATAATTCAAGGGGATGCTGTTAAAACAGATTTCCCAAGATTTACTAAATGTGTCTCCAATCTACCCTATCAAATATCTTCACCCATAACATTTAAGCTTCTAGAATATCCTTTTGATTTAGCAATTCTCATGTATCAAAGGGAGTTTGCACAAAGATTTTTTGCTAAACCTGGAACCAAGAATTATTCAAGATTGTCAGTAATGATTAATTTAAAGGCTATTTGTAGGAATCTTAAGACTGTTAAACCAACTTCATTTTATCCACAACCCAAGATATATTCTTCAATAGTAGCTATTACAAAAAAAGATGAAGTTCATTTAGAGGATAACGAAGATTTCTCTGCATTTGTAAGAATGCTTTTTACAAACAAGAAAAAGACAATTAGAAGTATTTTGTTCAATATAATGAAGAGAAAGGAAAAGCAAAATATACTGGTTGAGAGGAAGGTTTTAGAAACGCTTCAATTTATGGATAGACGGGTTTTTACAATGTCGATTGAAGAACTTCTGCAACTATATGGTCACATGAAAGAAAGGATAGGCGAGGAACTTTGGTTAAATATGATTTCCCCAAATATGAAATAGAACTAGAATTAGATGATGAAGTCTATTTTCCTGCAGAAGATACTTTTTTTCTAGTAGATGAAATAGAGATATCAAACAACATAGAGAAAATTATGGAAATAGGTGGTGGTTCAGGGATTATATCTATTGTTCTCGCCAAAAGAAATCCCCATATTCAGTTTCTAATATCAGATATTTCCTTTAGTGCCACTAAAGCAATTAAGTACAATTTACAGTTAAATAGAATTCAGAATCAAGTTAACATTGTTTGTATGGATAAGCTTGAGGCAGTTCATCATCTCGACTCTGAAATCATTATCTGGAATCCACCCTACTTACCAGATAATGAGGAAAGTGGAAACCTTTCGTCATTAAACAGGCTTATGTTAGTTGGAGGGAAAAGGGGTTATGAAGAGACATATGAGCTGTTGGATTCTTTACGTAAAAACAAGGTTAATGCCAGTTTTTATACTATATTCTCATCTCTAAGCTGGCATGAAGATAATATTCAAGAATTAAAGAAAGATGGAATAGAATTAGAGATCATGAGTGAGTTAAGCTTATTCTTTGAGAAACTATATTTAGTAAAAATTAATTTTTGTGAAAGAAATGATATATTATGAAACAAACATTAAACAAGATGTTATCTTGGTAGAACCCAAAATTGAAGGGAATATTGGTGCAATCGCTAGATTATGTAATAACTTTGCAATTAATAGATTAGTTTTAGTTGCACCTCAAGTTAATCATCTTGATGAGGAAGCTAGAAAGAGGGCTAAGCACTCAATAAAATACTTGGAGGAAGCTGTAGTGGTCAATTCTATAGAAGAAATAAAGGAAAATTATTCGTTGCTCATAGGAACTTCAGCAAAGGCAGGATTGAACTACAATGTATATAGACAACCTTCTTTTCCTTGGAATTTAAGTGAGATTCAAACTGTATCTCAAGGAAATATGGGTATAATTTTTGGAAGAGAAGATAGGGGTTTGTCAAACGAGGAATTACGGTTATGCGATATTTTAGTAAATATTCCTATACCCGGGAATCATAGAGTTTTGAATATCTCTCAAGCTGTTGCAATTATACTATATGAAATATGGAAGGAATTATCACAAACTGAAAAAAGGATTTCAGAAGAGAGGATTTCAACCAGTATTGAAAGAAAAATCTTATTTGACTTAGTTGAAGATTTAATTGATTTCCTACCGTACGAAGAGTATAGAAAACCTATTACTTTTCACAGTTTTACAACTGTTGTTAATAGAAGCTTCCCAACTAGTTTAGAGATTCATTCATTAATTGGCATTTTCAAAACCATTCTTCGTCAGTTAAAGAAATCAGAGGGGGAAGGGTAAAGGTGAGACAAAAGGACATTGAAATGCTACTATCGCAAGTTAAAACATTTCAAAAACCAAAAGTTAAACTAGAGCAATATCAAACCCCACCGCGTATAGCAGCAATGATTCTTTGGAGAGCTTATCAACTAGGACATATTGAAAATAAAGTTATAGGAGACTTTTGTTGTGGAACAGGAATGTTTGGAATAGGTGCTAAACAACTAGGTGCAAAAAAAGTAATTGGATTAGAAATTGATAAAGAAGCTTTAGAAATTGCAAAACAAAATGCAGCTAAATTGGAAATAGACTTAGAATTCATAGAAGAAGATGTAAGAACTACTGAGCGAAAGTTTGATACTGTTTTTATGAATAGTCCTTTTGGTGTCCAAGGAGGGATTAAAGATCAAGAGTTTTTACTTTCAGCTCTAAAAGCTTCTATGATATCTTATTCTATTCATCTCCATCAAGAAAGAAATATCATTTTCCTGAGAAGTTTCGTGAAAAATCACAACAAAGAAGTAAAGGAAATAATAAAAGCAGAATTTGAAATACCTAAAATTTACAGTTTTCACACAAAAAGACAGCACATTATAGAAGTAGCAATATTACAATGCAAATAGCAAAAAAACTAATCTTTCATTTTTTCTTTTAGTAATCTTCTTCTATAAACTGAATACTTTTTTTCTTTCTCTATAGAAAAACGAGCAGGTTGAGGAGAAACAACTCTGCCTTCACAATTTGGACATGTTTTGTCATTCAGGGTATAGGTTTTGCATTTAGCACAGAAAAAGATAGATTTGGTCATTAAAATCACCCTTACTTTGATTCAACAACCCTAACAGAAGCTTTGACTGTAGACAAAGAATCCTCAATTGTAGAAACTACTTTAGACATTAACTCTTCTGCTAACTCGTAATCCCTTGCTGAGATAACGAATCTATACATGGGTGCGCCTCTCACATATATGTTCATATTGAGCTCCTCTTCTTCTGCGTCAATCTCTTCTCTAGATTTACTTGCTTTTTTAAGAGCATCTCTAATCGAATTAACCCCATTACCTTCCCAACAAATTATCTCAATATCTCTGGAAATCTCTACTTTGGGTATGGTTAAATTCGTTTTTGCCATATCAGTTAGCACTTGAGCCCACTCCTCAGATACATTTGCATCAGTAAAAATGCTCTCTCCGCTGAATAATGATTCTTCAAAGGCTTGGTAGAAGCTCCCATAATATTCAGTGCATAAATCTTCAACTTCAGCTCGAGCTGTTTCGAAGCTTATCTTCCTTATTTTAGCACTCATCTCCAGAAGTGTTAGAGCGGTTTTATATCTTTTAGTTTCTTCAACTTTCTTTCTTTTTAATCCATCAGAAACTCTTTTTATGCTAATGTCAATTTGATTTTCTTTGACTCGCATAACCCTTCCTACAACTTTCTTACCCAACCTCATAACATTTCGAATGTTCCTCACCCAAGTGGAACTAACTTCAGACACATGACAATAAGCTTGTAAATCATCGTACTCATCAAGATTGACATATACTCCGTGATCGAAAATGCTCTTAACTGTACCAATTACTAAATCACCATATTCTGGAAGGTTTCTTCTACTCATATAAACCATTAATCTCTCTATACTCTTTATTTAAAAAGTTACTTTCTTATCACTGAAATAAGATAATTACTTAAATAAATGATACTAGAAGGTAAGCTGTGAAGAAATATATTAGAACAATAGGTATTGATGATGCAGCTTTTAGTAGAGAAAAGTCCTTGAAATGCTTTGTTTTTGGTGTTGTAGTAAGAGGTAATAATCTAGTTGAGGGTGTTTTAAGAACAGAAATAACAGTTGATGGTTTGGATGCGACAGAAAGAATCATCACTATGATAAAGGAAAGCAAGTTCCTAAATCAGGTAAAAACTATTGTTTTAGGAAGTGCAACGATAGCTGCATTCAATGTTATTAACATGGAAGAGATTTATCAAAAAACAGCTATACCAACCGTATCAATATTGCACACCCCCCCTAACGATGCAGAAGTTAAGAAAGCACTATCTCATCTCCCTGATTGGGAAAAACGTTTTGAAGTTCTAATGTCTAACCCAAATCTAGAGAAGGTTGAATTCATAAATCAAAGTGGAAGAGTGTGCAAAATATATGTACAATATTTAGGGTTCAGTAATATTAATGAAGTGAAAAATCTGCTTCAAATAACAACCTACTCAAGTTGCGTTCCTGAGAGTCTTAGATTAGCAGACATAATAGGGCAGTGTTTCAAAGATTATCGTTTATGAAACCAAAAAATTACTCAGTTATTTCAATATTTTTACACAATTCATTTATTAAAACTGTAAAAGCTTTTGAACATAATTCTCTTTCATTGATTTCTAGTAAATGCTTGTTTATTGTAATGCTTTTTGTTAAAATTGTAATCATTTCAGTAATATTGATTGGATTTCTTAGGTAGACAAAGGCAATAAATGCTTCAACTGCATCACCCAGATCCCCAGCATTTTTCCTTGAACCCACATACTTCCTTAAAGGAGAATCTCTGCATGCTTGTGCAAGACTTTGATCCCAAACTTTTACACCCTGCAATTCTTTAGTAGCATTGTATACAGCTGCATTATAAATGAAATTCACAACAGAATCTCCGAATTTAGCTAGTTTATTATTCAAAAGGAGTTCATTTAAATCTGGAGTAAATTCTAAGGGTGAACCCAAAAGACTACCTCCTTACTCAATTTTTGCTTTGCATAACTCGATAAATTCCTTCGATTGTTTTTCCAATCTGCCTAATGCAGAATCTATAGAAACAAGAGGATCGGCAGTTTTCTTCTTCATTTTTACTTGAAAAATGACTGATTCATAGAAAGATTCATCTCGCCAGTACCCAGCAAAATCTACCTCTGTATCTTTTAGTAGCTCTTCTCGTAAGAGATTAAATAAAGTGTGGGGGTCTGTAGCTTTGATGTTAAATTTTATGTAACCCTTTTCTTTTTTTAGAATATTAATCAGCATTTCATTGCCTCTGATGTTTGTTTTAATACTTTATTTAAATATCTTACCAGTCTAGACTGTTTTTATTCTCTAAATAAAATCTTCTCTATCTCTGCATCTTTGTCTCTGGACTCAAGATACTCAGTTTGTAAGGAATCTCCAGACAATTTCTCTATCAGTTCTGTGATACATTTCTCAGGATTATAGTTTATTGAGATAGTGTGTTTCTGCTTTTTGAAATATCCCATTTCCAATCCTTTATCAAGAATAAAAGAGGGTGAAAGTTCTGTACAGTAACTAACTGTGGCAAGAATTCTCTTCATTATCTGTGTTCTAACATTTAAAGGAGTTTTTTGTATTAATTCATGCATTGCTGACAAAATCTTTTGTACTTCTTGCATACTTGCTTTTGTAATTAAATTTTGATCCTTTACTGATGAAAGGATTTCCAAATGATTTAAGACTGTACTTATACTTTGTAAAGAGATGATTTTTGATCCAATTTGTTGTATAAGTTTCAGATTATGAACATAATAACCATCAGTATTGAGAACTGCAGATTGATTAAACATTTTCGCGAGAATTTTAACTTTAATAGCAGACTGATTTACGACCACCCTTTCTCCAAACAAAGAAATCTTAGATTTTCCTTTTCTATGCGTAAAAATAAACTCTACATAACGTAAGGAATCCGAGAGCAATTCTAGGAAGTATTCTAACAAATCCTTTCTTACAATATTGACGTATATTTCTTTCTTGGTTGTTTTTGCCAAACTAATCACCAACCTAGTAATGAAAAATTAGTTTATGTTTTGAATGCTAATTTTCCACTTCCATAATCAATAGTGGTTGTTCTTTTTTCAAAATAAGAGCATTCAGAACATTTCAATTTGTCTCTCCCTATTTTCTCCAATTTCCTCCCACACCTTGAACAACCGGCTAATATAACTCCAAGTTGTGAACCTATTAAAGAGCCTTGTAAGGGAATAGTCTTAGCATCAATTACTTTGGCTCTAACAATATCAGCCAAACGTACTGCTTCATCTACTGAATCCAAATATTCTCTTGAGATTTGAGAGACATGGATAACCATTGTATAAGTTGGATAAACTTCCTTGTTATTGATATAGTTCACAGATACAGTTATCATTTGACGAGAAGCATTTACAACTCCACCAATTACTATATCGCCATTTCTAGGAACATTTGCAGGTTTTGCTTTTGACATAACTGATATTTCATGTTTTTCAATATTTATGTTAACTTTCCCTGCTACAGCGGCATAGATATAATTACCTTCCGAAAATGTACCTTGTCCCCCCATAAATTCCTCTGTAACCGCTAAACGAGTTCCTGGAAAAACTAGCTCATCGGTATCCTTTATTCTATTGTAGATGTCTAATGTCATTCAGTGTCACATCTGTCTTTTAATAAGGGAAATTGTATCGAGTAAAATATCTTTCCATTCTTAACATAGTTATGATTATACTAAAAACTGCTCTTACAAGCAAATCTAAGGGTTTCTACAGAACAAAAACTATTTAACTTAACTGGTATTCTTTCCGTTGATGGCAACACCAGAATTTGGTACAATTAGTGCAACAAGAATGGAGCTTCTTAATACAAGGTCTCGAATTAGGCTTGCTCAAAAAGGACATGATCTTCTTAAGGAGAAGATGGATGCACTAGTTATTGAATTATATGCCATCAAAGATGAAGTAAGAGAAGCAAGAAAACAAGTAGAAGAAGAACTAAGGATTGCGTATCAATCTCTTGCTAAAGCTGAGATGATTGTAGGTCCAGACAAAATTAGAGATCTAGCTCAATATGCACCTGCTGTTTTAGAAATTACTCCAGAAACTGTTAGTATCATGGGTGTAAGATCACCTAGGTTTATTGTTAATGAGATTCAGAAGGAAGGAGAAGATGTGTTTTATGGTCTAACTAGTTCGAGTGCACAACTAGATAGGTCAATAGTTTATTTTCGCAAGTCATTGAAAACACTGATGGTTATTGCCGAGAAGATGACTTTACTTGAAAAACTAGCAGTTGAGATTAATAAAACTAAGAGAAGAGTTAATGCTTTGAACTATATTCTAATTCCAAAATTACTTGCAACAGCAAAATTCATTGCAAGTACCCTTGAAGAACAAGAGAGAGAAACATTTTCAAGATTAAAAAGAGTAAAAGCAATACTGGAAGCTAAAAAGCAGTAAAACGGCTGTTTACAGAAAAAATGCACTGTTGTTCACTCAAAGTGACAATATTTTCGAGGTATTATCTTCGTTTTTAATTGGACACTTTGATAGAGTTTATTAAGTATAATCTAATAACTTAATAGACAGAGAAACAAATAAAAGGATTATAACAATAATAATTCAGAGGCAAGGATATGTCGCTTATAGATTGGTTTGAGAATTTACCTCCAGCAAGTTTAACTGATACAGGAGTGAAGATGCTAATTTACCTTTTGATTATCTTTACATTTCTAAGTGCACTTGTAGTGTTCATTACAACAAAAGTATATCGAAAGAAAGAAGGCCCTTCTCTCCTTGATTTAGATATGGATTCAGATCTACCCACACCTTCAGATATTCCTCCTTCAGAACGTATTGCTATTCTTAAAATTGAAAAAGCAAAATTCGAAGCAGCACAGCAAGCTTTGTCTAGTTCTCATAGGAAGAAGGATATCAGTGAATCAGTATTTGGTAGATTATCAGTAAGATACGCTTCAGATGTTAAGAAAGTTGAAGATGAGATTGAAAAGACAGCAAGAGAAGCTGAAGTTTCTCAACTTGAAGAGGAACTTAAGAAGATGCAGGGAGATTATCTGAGTAAAATAAAAGGTGAAGAGAAAATAGATATTCCTTCAGCTACTCCAGCAACTGCACCTCCAACACCCCCAGTAGCCATTAAACCGGTTAAAACTCCAAAAAAAAGGAAAAGGGGAAAAGCTGTTGCAACACCCCCAGCACCACCATCACCAGCTGCACCTCCAGTAACTGGAAAAGCAGCCCCTCCACCACCTCCAGGTGTAGGTAAGACACCACCACCTACAGCAATTCCAAGTCCACCAATGCCAACACCAATACCACCGGGTGCACCAGCTACAACACCTTCAATTCCAGCGCCAACTGTTCCAACTCCAAAACCACCAGGTGTAGTAGCGCCTCCAGCAGCTGCTCCAGGAGGAGAAGGAGAAGGGGATTTGTTCGCTAAGAGTACATCAATAGCAGCTCTTCGAAAAGAGATGTTAAAAGAATTAGACAGATTAAAGAAATTCATGAGTGAACAGCAATAAAATTTGCTTCATGATGGTAAAATTCTCGTCTGCAAAGGAATGAAAATAAAAAATATTTTCTACTCCTCTTATTTTTATTTTATAAAATTAATGAGAGAAAAAAGTTTTAATTTGTTCTAACTAAATTGTCTTCAGTTCTGATTAACTTGAAGTGACTTAACGATGAATTCAAAAGATTCAAGATTCTCTGATCAAGAAAAAGCTAAATTTCTTGCTGCTCAAAAAGCAGCGAAAGAATTCATTTATGATGGATTTGTTGTAGGAGTAGGAACCGGTTCAACAGTGAAGTACTTTATTCAACAATTAGGAGAGCTTGTTGATAAAAATGAATTGGAAATAATCACTATACCATCTTCTGCAGAAACTCATCTTGAATTGGTTAAAGCAGGATTACCTGTTTCAACGTTACTTGAATATCCTGAGATAAACATCTATGTAGATGGTGCAGATATTATTACTAAAGATTATGTCATGATTAAGGGTGGCGGGGGAGCTTTAACACTGGAAAAAATAATAGCAAGAGCTTCTCAAGAATTCTTAGTAATAGTAGATAGCTCAAAATATCCAAGAGATCTGTTAAGCTATCCCGTTCCAGTAGAAATCATAAAACAGGCAATCATAACAGTTCTTCAACCCATATTCAATCTTGGAGGAGAGCTTCAGCTTAGATATGGTTCAGGGAAGAAGGGACCAGTTATAACAGACAATGGCAACATTATGGGAGACATAACTTTCAAAAAAGAATATGATCCTTTTAAAATGGAAATGAACCTGAACAACATTGCTGGAATCGTTGAAAATGGATTATTTCCTTCCGATGCAGATAAAATCATTATTGGTAAAAAAAATAATGCAAAGTTGATAAAGATAGATTCATAGCTTACAATAATGCTGTTAGGGTATCTCCCTTGTGATGAGCTTCCATGAGCATTTTACCAATTTCTGTATTTTTTGCGACACTTATCTCACTAGTTTTACCAACAGTTAATTGGGTCAAGGGTGACCCATTTACCGCTAGAATAACATCTTTACCTATACAAACACTAGGAAACACAAGATTAAGTTTACCTTTAGAAGGATACATATCGATGACAAATTCCATTTCTTCTTGCTCGTTAAATGATTTTACAGTTATTGATAATCCCAATTTCTGTTCTATTTCATCGATATTACGTCCATCCTTTCCAATAACACGGGGTTTATCTTTATTTGAAACAAATAGGGTAAGAGAATTAGGTGGATCAAAGTCATAGGTAAAATCATAAACAGAATATTGCTTGAGAACCTTTTGTATTTGTGCAGAATTAGCTGTGATTGTTTTACCTGTTTTAGAGTGTTTCATACTTAGTTTCATGAGAGGTGAAACAACAATTTGTTCTCCAAATGTATAAATTTCATATTCATCTTTATTTGTGTGGAAATCTTTAACCTTAATTACAGGACGACTTAAATCACGTTCAGTAAATCCTTTTGGCATTGTTACTGTAAGCTCAAGCGTATAAACTTTGGATATTTTCCCTTCAGAGATGAAGATAATTGTGTCGACAATTGATGGGATAATACCTAAATCAACTCTCTTAATAAATCTTTGAAGACCATCTATAGCTTGAGTAGCATGAACAACCCCAAGCAACCCTACTCCCGCCAAACGTAAATCGGAATAAGTTTCGAAATCCTTAGTTCTTCGCAATTCATCATAAATTACATAGTCAGGTCTCATTAAAAGAACCAAATCAGCAGACGCAGAAATATCTCCTTCAAAACCGGACATTTGTGTTATTCTATTGTCCACTTGGAGATCTCTTGGATTTTCAAAGGTTTTAACAATTTTATCTTTATCAGCATAAAATTCAGCCATTGCAGTAGCAAAGGTACTCTTTCCAGCACCAGGTGGACCTGCAATGATTATTCCTTCAGCTTGTGTTTCTATCCTTTCGAGGAGCTTTGAATCAATTTTATAGTCCCCTAAGGTTAGTT
>JAUWEG010000121.1 GCA_030608385.1 Candidatus Heimdallarchaeota archaeon | reverse complement strand
GGATGACAATGGACGAATCCACAAAACCTGCACACTTCATAGGATCTTTTGACCCTGCTGAAACAATTCGAAGAGGGTTTTCTAAGAAATCATTCATTCCTGGCTCATTAACTAAGATGATGGTATCAGGTGGAATTTTCTTGGCAAACGAGCTTAATAGAGCTACAGAGTTTACTCAAAACACTTTTCTCGAACCATTAGAAGAGAGAAGCATTTTACTTCCAAGGTTAGGGAGAATAAAAGCTGACGAACAATTTTTCTTGATATGCGCTGCAAACCCTGGAGACATGGCCGGAACCCATAGAATCTCGGAAGCGCTCAAAGACAGAATCAAAGTTTGGATCAAGCTTGATTATCCATCCAGGTCTGTTGAAATGGAAATCATTCATGCCAATATTCCACAAAGTAAACTATCTAAAGACTTCCTTAATTTGACACATGAATTGATCGCTGCTACTCGTTCAAGTAGAGAGATTGAGAGGCCTGCTTCTGTCAGATCGGCGATAGCCATTGTTAAGCTTGCAGGAATGAAGGAGAAGAAAGAAAAATCACTCACTATTAGTGACTTTAAGTCTATTTCAAAGATGGTTTTAGCTGGAGGAATCAAGGCTAGACCTGGTTTTGAAGAGGATAAACTGGTCAGTAAGATTGTCGACAATGTGGTGAAGTAACCTTGACAATAAGTCTTGTAGACTTTGGAGCTTTGTTTGTTGAAGAAGCTAGAAATGCTGTCCATGAATTACCTGGAATCAAGAGAACAGTTTTTACTAGCAGACAATCACAAGCAATAGTTTCACTAGGAATTACTAAATTAATAAGAACCCAAGAAGAACTAGGAGCTGACGATTTAGTTAACCTCTCCGTGATAACGTCTCCACCGGAAGCTCAAAAATACTCGGAAATGATTGCTTTGAGAATTCTTTTTGGAGATGTAAGAGACGTTTTAACTCCAACTTTTGATGTTCCAACAGCTGATGGTGCTTACGAAGAAGAACCTGAAATGGATCCTCAAATCAAAGCCCAACACTTGCTGTTAAATGAAGTGCTGAGCTTTTTGGAACTACAGAAATCTGTTGATTTAAGTAAGGGTCTAGAAGAGCTTCGTTTTGCAGAAATAGCCGAGGAGGAGATATATTCCTCTGATCCCAGCAAATACGACAAATTCAACTATGACCAGAAGCTGGACTTAGCCAAGAAAAGAATTGCGTATAATCAGATTGGTGGCCGATCTGGTATTTTACAAAATCATCAAACTAATTGGGAACAAGTTTTTGATTCTGCAAAGAAAAACATTCAGAAATCTGTTCCGCATATAGATAACTCTGGGATGATTAATTCGGAATTTTTAGATGCTAGCAAAGATGTTAGGAAATTAACAAGAGAACAATCTATACGCAACTTATCTGAGCTCTTTGAAGGTGTTAAGCAACCTGAAGAAAAAGAGGATATGAGTCACTATGAAGAAATCATAGATAACATGACCCAAAGAGAGATTTTCAATTCACTCCAAGCAATGAATGAGCTTGAATCCCAACTAAGAAGGATGGGTCTCCCTCAGAGTAAATTCGCTCCCTCTCTTCAAAAAATCCAAGACTATCTTGGGCAGAAGTATAGAGATGAATCTTCAACACTAGATGATATTCTTAACCAACCTACTCTCTTCGATGATCATCTTACACGAGAGAATCTTGAGGAATTCGTAGAAAATTCTATGAAATATAGTTCACCGATGGAGTTGTTAGATAAAGCTAAGAAGGTTGATGATCTTTTTGGAACCAATCTTTCAAGTTATGCTTATGATAAATATCAAGAAGAGTTTAAAGAATTGGAGATGGAAGATTTCATCGAAAATCCTATTTCTTCAGCTGAATGGCTTGATTCTTTTAACCAGAAATTAGACGAATTCAAAGAGGATGAAACCCTGAATTGGGAAGATCAACATCAAATGGCTCAAGATTTACTTTCTCTAAAAGATCAAATAGGCAACGAGTTTATCTCAAATCAGCTTGATGAGGAGCTTGAGCATTTTGTTGACCGAATGATTTCAAGTGCTTCCACTCCTGAACAATTGGTTGATTCTGTAGATTTTGCTCGTGATTATGACATCAAGTTCAACCCCCAGAAAGTTAAAGAGAAAGGGCAAGAAATCGGTATGTCCAATGAAGAAATAGCTAGATTACTAGGTGGAGCTTTTGAATATGTGAAAACAATGATTCAAAACAAAGAAGCGACCTTTGAAAAAACTCATGTTATTCTAGATAAAGCACAACTTTCTCAACAACAGATTCAAGAGCTAATTGACCTATCAATAAATGAACAATCTGAGGGATCTTTAGGCGCTTTAGCAGCTGTTGATTTAAAACAAGTAACTGATTCAATTCCTAATACCCCAGAAGGTCATGAGCTTCTAGAAAAGGCCTTAGGGGCTGGTGGAGGAGAAAATTTACTCTATCAGTGGTTCCAACATGCAAATACTTTGCCTCCTTGGTTACGTCAAATTGTTAAGGATCATGCTAAGAGAATAATGATTGATCTAGCAAAGAAGAAAGCTGCAAGTTTGATTGGATCAAGTGAAGCTGGTCCTTTACCTGAAGGAAGTACTCGACCATATTTTCTTGGAGATGACTTGGATACAATAGATTTGGATGAAACAATCGATAACATTCTAGACCAAGGCAAGAGAATAGAAGATGTAATAATTGATGACTTCATTGTTAGAAAAACAATTACTGGTAGACGATGTGTAATTTTTCTAGTTGATATTAGTGGATCAATGAGTGGCCCCCCCTTAGCTAGCGCTTCGATTGCAACAGCTATGCTTTTGATAACTTTTTCACGAGATGAATTAGGTGTAGCTCTTTTCGAATCTAGCACTCATGTCCTATGTGAGATTGATGAGAAAATAGACCTCGATGAAATTGTTGATCAAGTCCTTGATCTGGAAGCACGAGGAGGAACCCAAATGCAAGCAGCTCTTGAATGGGCTGAAAAGCAATTTGACCTTTCTAGAAGTGAAGATAAGATGTTCATAATGGTTTCTGATGCTGGTCTTGGTGATTTCAATCGCTGCCAACCTCACTTAGAAAAGATAGCTGATTTGGGAGCAACATGTACACTGATTGTACCTCATACTATGTTTGGTATGGGCAATATTCAAAGTATCCTTAATGCAGCTCAAGCTGAACTTGTAACTGTCAAAGATTGGAAAGATTTTCCTGAAATAGTGAGTGAGATATTATCGAGGGTTTAAAATGATCGGCAATATGGTAAAAGGATCAAGATACTCCCGTGCTCGAGCAATTTCTGACAGAAGTGTTATCGAATTTAAGATTCTGAATCAGAATCCTCTCGTCACTTATTGTTTAATTCAAGGAAGTGCTCCTGAGCCATATATTGTTTTTATTGACTTGAAGAAGAACGTTGTAGGTCATTATTGTCCTGATTTTGCTAAAGGAAGAGGATGGTGTAAACATCTTGGAAAATTACTCCTTATGTTAGATGAAAAACATGTCAAAGCTATTAACGATAATTTCAGAAATTTTACTATAATTAATATGCAAAGCAATGTCAACAATCAAATCGATAAATATAAGCAACATTTACTAAAAACAAACGGTGCAGATGAAGATATTACTCTGGAAAATCAAATAAAAATTCTTGACAACATGATGATGCAGAATCAGAAAATAGGCGACATCATCCCTGCTATCCTTTCTTCGATCAAGAAGGAGCTTTCAAAGATTGCAGATAATCTTATCCTTTTTAGATTAAATCTTTTAATTTCAGGAATTCCGAGTACATCACGAAAACTCACTTTCGAAAAAATACAGAAACCATTATTAAGAGCTTTTTCTAAAGCAACAGCTTATTTCACAAAAAACTTCTGGATACAATCAACACCAAAGAGACTAGAACAAGCATATATGATAAATGATGTTTCATATGCTTTAACAAAACCATTTTCGATTAGCAAAATAACCTTTCCTGAAAATCTAGTTGAGCAGGAAAAAATCGATGCCTCCTTAATTTTGAAAGTATTATTGCGAGATGATCAAAAAGCGTATTTTGAAGTTGCTAAGAAATTGGGGCTAGACTTTGCCAATGAAGTTTTAGGTAAAAGAGCTGAACGAATTCTTTCTTCAATAAAAATATCCTCAACTGTCATACCTCAATTAGAAAGTTGGTTGCAAACACAAGTGACAAGGAAATATTCTTCTTTAACTCGTTATCGGGATTATAATGATTTACTCATCTATCTGATGAAAACAGCTGGAGAAACAGTTAATTACCATCTAAAATCTGGAAATAGAAGTGGAGGGATGACTTCATTTCCCGTAACCCTTTTAGAAGAAAATCCTTGTTTAAACTTCATAATTGAACATATTAAGGAAAGTGAACGAGAATATCTTTTAAGCAGAGAAATACAAAATTCAAGTAAATTCTTCGATTGGTTAGCTGGTAAGAAAGTTGATTCTGTATATGTTGAAAATCCTCGTTCTCGAGCATTGGAATCTTCTCTCAAGAAAAATGGTATTATTATTCAATGGGATATCAACTTAAATAAAAAATTCAGAGAGCAGTTTCAAGCATATCAAGGATCCCAGAGATTTATCATAGATCCAACATCCCCCATTAATTCTATAATTCAACCTTTTGATTACACGCTCTGTATCCCGCAGATGAAAAAACAGAGTAATGGCACAAAGACTACCTATCCACAACAAATCTTGCTTCCTGATCAGGTGATTAAGCTTGTACTACAAGGAGTTCCTATTATTTCGAATGTACTTCGTTGGGAAGTTATCTCAAAATTCGTTAATGAAGGATACTTGTCAGGTGGGGATGTTTTAGCTTCTATAGCTCATTCTGAAAAAATGAACTTTATCTATGGTAGTTTTGAGCTAGTAAAAGCTCTTGAGGAGATTGTAATTCTAGGAAAAGCAGGTTTAACTGACAATCAATTTTTAGATTATCAGAAGAAACTTAAAAAAGAATCTTCAAGAGTAAATGCTGCTGTACGTGGTATTTGCAGAGAATTTATTCAATCTGAAGGTAAACAGCTTCAAGCTGTTTTAGACATGTTAAAACTAGATGCAAACGAAAAACTACGATTAGTAGTTAATGGTATAAAAAACACAAACTCCATAGCTGTTTTCCGTAAGTATATTGTAAGATCAATAACTAAAAGCTACTTCAATGGAACTAATCTTGAAAAAACATTTTTTAGTCAGATAGAAACTCTTCAGCACAGCCATTATTATACAGCAATGGATGTTGTTTCTGATCAGCTTTCAGTATATTATATTAACATGGAAAATGTCCTTCTAGGGAAAACTCCAACTAGGAAACAAGTTTATGAGAATCCACTAGGAAAGATACTAATTGAGAAATTAAATTTCCAAAAAGTAGGCGATTTCTCTGATACTGAGAAATTTGAAATATACTTAAATCTAGTAAAAATCCGCTCCTATTTCGTTGTAGAAGAAGAAAAGAAATCAGATCCCAAGACACAAAAACAGCTTCTTACTGATCTCATTTATCAGAGCTCTGAAGGAGAGTTTAGAGAAAGAATTCGAATAATCACTCAAATTTGCCTCTTTAATAACAACAGGTCTTTAGATTTTCTAAGAGATTTACTAGCTGATAAAGATGAGAGAATTCGCGATATAGCTTTTATTGCTTTACAATTCAGAAATGATAAAGAACTGAAGAATCATCTTAAGGAATTATTAGAACATCAACAAGAAACAGTTAGAGAGAGTTCAATAACTAATATGCTGAAACTTAGAGAATCAAAAGTATTTGATTATGTCCTTAATGCAATGAAAAATGAATCAACTATGGTTAGAAGAATAGCTCTCAGATCTCTTGTTCAGTCGAAATTTAATCAAGACAAAAAATTAGTCGGATCTGATGATGATAAAATATACAATTGCTTCATATCTTGTCTGGAAGATCAAAATGAAAACATCAAAAATACTGCTATTGATAACATTATACGCGAACCTTTTGAGATTACAAAAGATATTCTCTTTAAGGCACTAGATAATGATTCTCAGCATGTTAGAAAAGTCGCAAGCGAGCAGCTTAATGAAAAAGGAGATAGTAAGTTAGTAAAAAATACTCTGATGAAAGCTAAAGATGATAAAGATACTGGAATCAGAGCTTTTGCTTTAAAAAATATTTCTTTAAAAAAATATGCTGAGGCTCCAAAGCTGATAGAAACTGCTGTTCTAGAAAAAAATATGGAGCTCACAAAAGATCTAATTGGATATCTTCTTAGTCATGATATTCCAAAACAAAACTTGACAACTAAAACTATCCAGAAAATTATTGAATATCATGTGGCAAATAATTTAGAATTCAACAAAGAAGTAACAGAAACCTTGAAGGATTATGGAGATGACATTGTCCCTTTTTTAATTGAAGCACTAGATAACAAGGATTACAAGAGGAAGGATTCTGTTGTAAGATTTCTCGAATTTCTAAATACTAAGAAAGCAGTAGAACAGATAATCAAACTTAAAGATCACGATGATTATAACCTTCGAATTTTTAATTTAGATTATATTCAAAGAAACAGAATACAGGATTCTATCAAAGAGATTGTTGAAAATGCTCTTAATGATAAGAACCCAGAAGTTGCTTTCAAAGCTGTTCAAGTATATTTAGTTGGAAACATCACAATTAAGAACTATTCAAAAAATTTTGTGAAAGCTGCACTACGAACTTATACTGAAAAAAATATGAGTTTCGCAGGAATTATTTTTGAAAAACTTAGTAAACTAGGTGACCAAGTAATAGATAATATTGATATCATCTTGAATTCCAATTCCATCAATACAAAACTTTCTTCAATCAAGCTTCTGGTAGAGATTGATTCTAAAGATGCAATTGATAAAATTATAGAATTACTTAATCATGATGATGAAATCGTAAAACGAGAAGCTTATGACAATATCATCTGGATTGACCATCCTGAAGCAAGGAGTATAATTAATAAAGCCCTGAAAGAAAAAGATCAAACGATAAGGAGGATGGCTATACAAAAATTTCTCAAAGGAAAAATAGCTAAAGCAAATATCACCGATAACCTGATCAAGGCATTAGTCACTACTCCGATAACAGGTGAGGAGTATGCAAAAACAGTCACTCTCACACTCTTAAAAGTACATAATAAAGCGCTTCCTATTATCGAATCTGCATTCAAAACACAACCACTCGAAACTAAGCGATTCCTTACTGGAATACTTGCTCAATATGATACTAAAGAATCTAAAAACCTTATA
>JAUWEG010000026.1 GCA_030608385.1 Candidatus Heimdallarchaeota archaeon | reverse complement strand
AGTCAAATATCTGTGACAAGTAAACTGTTAGAAAATGAAATAGCATTATGTATAGAGAATGATGGATTACAAATAGAAGCTAAAACTGTGGAAGAAGCTTTTGAATCAACATTCACAACAAAAGAAAAAGAGTCAATTCATGGTCTAACAATAGTCAAGAAGCTAGTAGACGCTCACGGATGGAAAATAAGATTATCTGATATAAAAGAAAAAGCATGTTTTGAAATACTAATTCCAAAAGAAGATGTCACAGAAATTTTCTGATTTTCTTCGATCTCTGTTTCCTTTTATAACTTCGTATGAAAAATTCTTCAGCTAGGCATCCTTTTATGTATCTATATTGACTTCAATCCATGACGATACGAATTGTTACTGATAGTGCTTCAGATATAGATTGGAATTTTGCAAGAGAAAATAAGATCAAAATTGTGCCACTTTATATGATAGTACATGACGAAGTGCTCAAAGAAGATGAAAATTTCGATAGGGATAGTTACTACCAACTCTTCGAAGACGAAAAGGCTTATCTTCACATACCTAAATTAAATTTGCATTCCTTTGTTCCTAATACTTCTCAACCTAATCCTCAAGATTTTGAGAAGGCATATCAAGAGCAGATTGACGAAGGTGCAAAAGAAATACTAGTAATTAATGTTACAGCTGGATTATCAGGAACTACCAACAGTTCAAATTTAGCAGCTAAAAAGATTATGAGAAAACAATCTGATATCAAAATATACATTATTGATGCTAAGTCTGCATCTTATCCTGAAGTTATTTTAATAAGAATGGCGCTAAAATTAATTAAACAGAAAAAATATACAGGAGAGCAAATTGCAGAGATTCTCAGAGAACAAGCAATAAAGATTCGTACAATCATTCTACTTCCAACAATAAGATATCTCTGGAAAGGTGGAAGACTAGGAAGATTTGGAACAGCTAAATTTGCACTTGGGTCTTTATTGAAAAAGAAACCCATAGTAACCATGAATGAAGAAGGATTCGTTGAAACTGCAGGATCTGCTACTGATGTTGAAGAAGGACTGAAAGAGTCATTAAGACTTAGTCTTGAGAACGCTCCAAAAGAACCTAAAGCTTTTACTATCGTTTATGGTAGTAGGAAAGACTATGCTGAGAATCTTGCTAATCTAATAAAAGAAAAGTATCCTAAGATTGAAATTGAGATTGGTCAGAGTGGAGGTTCAGTTCTTTCGCATTTAGGACCTGAATCTATTGGGTTAATAACTGATTACACAGATGATGAACACTGGAAATAAGTGAGAAACATTCCACACGAAGTATAGGTAATATCTTCTTGGAAAGGGTTCATTCCGAAAAGGAATCATCTAATAAGGTAGGATAGTGTTAAACATTCACTCTACCTTCCAACAAGGTCTAAATGCTCTTCTTCTTTCCTTTTCTTTGAATATTTCAAATAGTATCTTATTCCTAAAATTAGAAAACCAACTATGAACATGATTCCTAGAATTAGATAATCAGTTCTTGAAGACATAATATTGTACAATATCCCGTTTGTCTGCGAAAATGGATAGAAGAACATTATTTCAGGATAAAGAATCGCATCAAAAAAAACATGAGAAAACAAACCTATAATACCTGATATAAGAGACAGATAAATGTTATATTTTGGGAGATATTTATCTAGTTTCAAAAATCTGTAGCATAGCCAACTTATGATTGATGCAGGTATAAAGAAGACAATTACACCAAGAGTACTATGCATAATTCCATGCATGCGCCCTATACCAGTAATAAGATAAAATATCGGTTCAAGATCAATAATTACAGTTCCAATCAATAATGCAATTGGATCTAAAAATGGAAATATACTAAAAAGAAAGATTCCAAAACCTAAATGCATTGGGGTAAAAGGCATCTTGGTTTAAAAGCTGTAATCAGCTTATATATCTTTTATCTAATCAAGCTTTTATATTTTCTTTTCCTGATAATAAAAACTACAACACAGCAATTTATTAATCCAGAAAAGATCAAAATACTAAAGCTTGTTTTCTCTGTATGAATCTCTAGTAATGAAGTAAAATCATAAACAACATCATCTAAACTAACACTTGTTCGGTTCAAGACAGTAACTACAGAAGATTCATTTTCGAACATTGGTGCTTCACAGTGATAGAGGGTAGAAGCTGAAACATATTTTGCTTCATGATGCTCATGACCATAAAGCATGACTTCAATTTTGTAACTTGCTCTTAGATTTGAAGCGTGATTCTTGTAATTCGAATGATAAAACAACAAATTTGGTTTATCCTCTTCAATAGAAAGTATTTCACCTACACTTGCAAAATCAGATGCACTTAGTCCTTCATTAGTACAAGTGTATCCTATGAAAGACCAATCTAGAAAATTAAAATGCATATAATTCTCACCAAAGTAATTTTTCCAAACAACTATTGGATTATCGGGAAGAAGAGTTGATTCATCCAAATCGTGATTTCCTCCAATTATGTAAATAGGTAAATCAAGTAAATCAAACACCCATAAACCTAATTTCACCTGTACTTCAGCAGCTAAGGGTTTTCCTGTTATAGGATTAACATATTCTAAAGCTGGGGCTCCTTCTATTAAATCTCCAGTAAAGATTGCAAAATCTACATCAAGACTCTTTATTGTATCTATATAGTTTAAGACTATGTCAGTTGTATTCATTCCTGCATACGAAGGAATATGTGAATCAGAAATATGAAGAATTTTAAACGGATATGACTTCTGCACTACTATCTTAACTGAATTTGTTTGATAATCATCACCAATACTGCAATTCAATTGTAAATCGTATAATCCAGCAATATTCTCTGAAGGTTTAGCCTCAATATACCAAAGACCATCAATCTCAACATAAGTTGATTCTAAAATATCAAGAGATATATTATTCACGGACGAAACTAGTAAAAACTCCCAATTAGTTGTATCTGAAGCAGCTTGAGCTGTGATTGATATGTTTTGACTATAATCAATAATTGCAGGAAAACCTTTGTGGGGAGATTGAATTATTGAAAGAGGTCTAGCTACAATGTGATATCTAGGAAAACTGGTTTCATTGAAATATTCTGTTGGAGAGGTAGCATTAATACTTGTTAGAACTGGATTATTGGTTGGGTTGTCTAGAAATATTAAACCATCTATAGTTTGAGATTGAGACGCAAATAAGCTTGAAAATACAATAATAAATGTTAATAAAAACCAAAGTCTAGATTTTGCTTGCATTATTATCTCATTATTCTAGATAGAAATAAACCTTACTGTGATTTTACTAATTTATTGATGGATTCTACACGACCACCTATAATGGATCTTCAGGAAATTTACCAAAACTTAAACACAGGTCCCAGAGCAAACTTTGAGCTTGAGGGTTCAGATAATCATATGGAGAGACATGTTCTCTTACTCCAATAAACTTGTAGAAGCTGATAGTCCAGTGAATATGTGGAAATTCAGAACAGTTACAGGTGTCAGGAATCCAAGGGACTGATTTACTTCTACTCTATCACCTGTTTTTACAGTTATTGCAGTTAATTGGTCATCAATTACAGATTCTTCAGTTGTCCAGGGTTCAAAAGCTATAAACATTGTCCATTTCACATTTATTTTGATGTTTACATCTATTAACCAGTAACCATTTGACATCTGATGCTTCTTCACGTTTGTAACTTTGCCTGAAATAGGTGCAAATATTTCAGTATCATTATCAAGTTTAAAATCAAAACCAATGTGTAATTGAGTAGACCTATTATCATGGAAGACTTGAACACCAGTAACTTCATCTAAATCATGAACAGGTAAAGAAAATTCAGGTGTTTCTGCTACTGTAAAAGCAATAGCAAAACCAGCAGAAATACCTCCAGCAATAAAAATGGCTGATATAAATACGAAAAAGATAAGTTTGACTTTTTTCATTACATCTATTTTATGGAACAGATAATTATAGTTTTCTTAAGCAAAAAAAAAGAAAGAGAAGTAGCAACTAATCTTTGAGTTATAATTTTTTTGTAAGTATATCGTAAGAAGCTGATTTCTCAAATCCAGTAGACATGAAATCTTCTGCTTCTTCTTTCTCAACTGGTGTTTCAGGATTAAGATAAACAACTACTTGTTTGAAACCTGCTTCATTTATTTTTGTTAAAAGATCAGAGATTATGTGTTTTTTGAGTTCAGAACTTTTACCAATTAGGAGTGAAACCGTTGCAAATCCCTCATTTTGAGTTGAAGTTGCTGCTCCATAAGCTAAGATATCATTATCTTTCTTAATTACTCTATAACCAAGTAGATTTTCATTTTCTGCTATTCTTTTAACATAGTTTTCTAAATTATCTCCAGTGAGATTTGGATAAGTTTCACCAAGCTGATTTTTCACTTGTTCTACATCAGTTTCATGGTTATAATCAGTAATAGAATTTTCTGTTTTAAAGTGTTTAACATTTGATGGGTCACTTAGATAAATTTCAGTAACTGTTCTAGTTTTGGAAAATCCTAGTTTTTCTGCAAGTTCATAATAATTATCATTAAGTATAGTTTGGGGAGTTTCTATTTCTGCAACTTCCTTCTGTTTAAGAACCTCAACTAGTTGTTCAAACAACAGGTTAAAAGCTCCCTCATGCCCTGGAAGAACAAAAGCTAAACGAGTCTGAGCTCTTTTGATTTTTTCTTCCTCAACATCAACAATATTAGCCCCAATGTAACCAACCATTTCGTCTCCTTTGAAACAATATAATCTTGTTTCAGGATCGAATGTGCCTCTAGAATATACTTCCTTTACTTGTTCAACTGAAGATTGGCCATAAGCAACCCATTTTTGAGCAAAGTGATTACCGATTTCTACCTGCTTTTCTATGAATGATTCATTATAAGGTTTAATTAAATAATCTGTCATAGCAAGCGATTCAGTTAAGACACTTATAATAGTTACCAGTTATTAAAAAAAAGCATTCAAAATAAAACTCACTTACTAGATTTGTATTGAGAAAAGTTTTTTTGAAACTTCGACTTCTCTTGAAATTGTTTTAGTTAAGCTAGTTTTCTTAATTTCTTCAACCGTATCTTCGAGCTTAACAACTGACATTCTATGAGAGAGTGGTGAAGATATTTGTTCTAAATTCTTTAGATCTATAGATTGTTTAGTTAAGTCTTCCTGCTGCTTTAGTAGATCTAGGACTAATCTATCCAACCCATTCTCTTGTGCTATATTTAGTGCTTTGAGTAGAAGATTTCTAGCACTTTCTACATCAATTTCAAGCAGTGCTAATTGTGCTTTTAATCTCAGAGTTTCAACTAGTAATACATGAGATTTGTTCTTTTCAGATAATTCCTGAAGTTTGTTAACTTGTTTGTATATTTTCTTTAATATATCAGGCTCATTAGTTTCCTTCATCTCAAGTAGAAGAATATCACATAGATGTAACAAAACTTGAATTAATACGGGATAGAGAATGTCTTCTTCAACTAATTGCTCAAATAGCAATTCTGCTTTAATTCTATCCCGTAAATTTGAACTTGTTTTTAGAATTAAAGCTTCTGAATATTTATGATATTGACTGACATGTATATTTTTTATTTCTTTGTTAATCAAATCTAAAGATTCGAAGTATTTTTTAGCTTTTTCTATGTTGTTTAATTCTAAATTAAACTGGATTAAATATGACAGACTAGCTGCTACAAGAGCTTTATTACCTATTTTTTGTCTTATCTCTAGACTTTCTTGAATGAAGGATAAAGCCTGTTCTTTCATTCCTTTTTGCCAGTAAATCTTTCCTTGCTCTGAGAGTACAGATGAAATACCAAGTAGATTCTGCAAACCTCTATGTATTGTCATCAATTGATTTAAGTATTCCAATGCTTTATCTAACTCTCCTTTTTGAATATAAACATCAGCAAAACCAGAAAGAATTTCATACCAGCCTTGAGGTTGGTTTTCTTTTAAAACAGGATAAGCCTTGTCATAAAATTCTAGTGTTATATCAAAATCTCCTTTCAAGAAATAGACATAACCACAATTATGCTGTGTAGAGGCAATAGCATTCCCATTGTTTAGTGCTTGATAAGTTTCGAGACCACGATTGTAATTATTTAATGCTTCATCATATTCCCCAATTACTAAATAATAGTGACCTATGTTGTTGTAAGTATTAGCTATCATACCCTCAATTTCTAATTCTTCTGCAATAACTAATCTCTCTTTACTCAATTCATAAAACTTCTTATAATCATTTTTCTGGTAGTAAGACTGAGCTAGACAATCTAAACTATGAGCAATAGCTAATTTATTCTTAGATTCTTTACATAGATCGACTATTTTTTGACTTATTTCTAAAGCTGAATCTAGTTCTCCTCGATTTGTCAGAATAAATCCTATATTCGCAAGAATAGTTAGTTGATAAATCGGTAGATTATTTTTCTCACAAAATTTCTCTCCTTCAATTAATATCTGAAAACCTTCTTCTAGTTCTTCTTTTGTGGCGCCTTCTCCAGAATAAATCCTTAGTAATGGGATTATTCCTTTAAAAGTAAAAATCATAGCTTTACGTTTTAAATAATCTAAATCCTTGCTAGGTTCAAGTTCATCAAACATTGGTATGGTTTCAGCATGTAATTTTTGTAAGTCTTGCCATTCATTTAAGTAAAAATGACTTAATTGTAAGTTTATAAGAGAATCAAATTTTAGATTCTTATCTTTAATATCTCTGCTTTCACGTATTACTTCCTGAGCTAATTTCATTCCGTAGTCGAAAGAGCTATGTTCGTAACCTAAAGAGGTAAGAGCATTGACTATTTGGCTTTTAAGTATTTTAGTTTTTATTCTTTCTTCTATCGTGATTTCTTCTTTTTTCAGCAATTCATCTAGTTCAGCTATTGATTTCAGGAAATCACCCTTCATGTAATCCCGCTGAATTCTTTCTAACTTATCTTGAATGGGAGTGACCACACAATTCACCAATGTTGAATAATTAATAAAAACTAGGTTAAAACTTTTGCTTCTAAGAAAATTAAGTTAAATACTAAGAATACGAATAGATAGCTGAACTTATTTGTTAGGTTGCAAGTAACATTATAAAAAGAACTTAAACATTACATAATAGGGAATAAGAGGTTAAAATGAGCGATGTAATATTTGATAAAAATGCAACCTCAAAGATTTCTCTTGGTATTATAGCTAACAAGAGAAAGTATAAGCTAGATAACGCCGCAGAAGGCTTTAGTTTAATGTCTAGTAAAAAGATTTCATGCGTTTTTAGGATAGCTTGTACCTTAAAAGAGAAGGTAGATGTGAAGAAACTCCATGAAGCTCTAGCTAACATTCTTCCTCGTTTTCCTTATTTTAGAGTTAGTATAAAGAAAGGATTCATATGGGGAAAATGGATCACAAATCTATCAATCCCTGAAATTATGTCTGAAGGACAATATACTAACCAATATATTCCAATAGGACGAAAGAAACTCCTCTATAGAATATTTGTCAACCAAAATAGAATCGCTATAGAGTGTCATCATAGTTTGACAGATGGTCATGGTGGGTTAATTTTTCTAAATTCTCTAATAGCTGAATATTTCAATATAAAGAAAACAGAAATAGATAATTGGGGAAATATTTTCAATTCCAAAAAAGAACCTGACTTTCAAGAATTTGAAAATGCTTTTGATCAGCATTATAAAAGAAAGGTGAAGAGAAAATCAACAAGATTTGGAAAAAGAAGCTTCAATATACCATTTAAAACAGAGCCTACAGGAGTAATTCATACCTCTAAAGTAACTGTTTCTGTGGAAGATTTCAAACAAAAAGCCAAAGAGCTTAATGTCTCAATAACTGGATTTCTATCTACCTTGTATATAGATTCTTTGAAAACAATACAGGACGACATCTGTAAAAATAAAACTAGAAGAATGAAACCTATTCGTCTAAATGTTCCTGTGAACTTAAGAAGAGTTTTACCTTCAATAACAATGAGAAATTTCTCTTTATGTGTTACACCCTATATTGATCCAAAAAAGGAAGAACTTACTTTTCATGAAATTGTTTTACAAGTCAATGATTGTTTACAGAATAAGATTATACCAGAAACATTTTATCAAATGATTGCACGAAACACCAAAAGCTTGAGTTCTCCAATAATGCAAATTGCACCTTTTCAAGTAAAGAGATTCTTCGCAAGAAAAGGATATTATTTCTTTAGAACACCATATTATAGTGGTATTCTTACAAATCTTGGTAAAATTTCACTGCCAAAGAGCTTAACTGACCGAATAGATAGTTATGATATTGTAATAGGTCCAGGTCCTGTAAACAAAGTAAGGGTTGGAGTAGCAAGTTTTGAAGACAAGCTAGTTCTTACATTTAGCAGAGTGATAAAAGAACCTATTCTAGCAGAAATTTTCTGCAAGAAACTAGAAGAACAAGGTATTCAAATCAAGCGAGAATTATACTGAATTTCTAACTCTAGTTGGTGAGTTTTCTGAAAAGTAAATATTATCTTCCAAAAACTCCAATAGCTTGTTACAGAGGCAAATGTACCTAATAAGAGCAATAATATTTTTATCAAGATAATTGTCGTAGATAAACCTTTAATATTACGGACAATAGACGGTTTTTTAGAAACCTATCTTTGTTAGGTGAAAATTATGAGTGAAAAACAACTTACAAAAAAAGAATTATTAGCAAAAGCTGAAAAACCTGCAGAAGACGCTTTGAAACTTCATCCTTTCTACGAAGGAAAGATTCAAATTGTACCTAAATGTAGTATTTGGGATTTTTCAGCTTTTGGAGTTTGGTATACTCCTGGAGTAGCAGCAAGCTGTAGAGCTATAGCTGATGATCCAGCTGAATCATTCAAACAAACTAATCGTGCTAATACAATCGCAGTAGTAAGCGATGGTACTCGTGTTCTCGGACTTGGAGATATCGGACCTGCAGCAGGTCAACCAGTCATGGAAGGAAAAGCATTACTCTTCAAATATCTTGGGGGTGTTGATGCAGTCCCATTAAGTATTGGATTGACTGATTCAAGACCAAGTGCGGAAGAAATAATTAATTTTGTAAAATTAATTCAACCTTCATTTGGAGGTATTAATCTAGAAGATATTTCTAAACCAAAATGCTACAAAGTTCTTGAAACTTTAAGAAATGATCCAGAAATAACAATTCCTGTGTGGCATGATGATGCGCAAGGAACCGCTTCTGTTGTCACAGCTGGTGTTATTGGTGCCGCTAAACACGTTGGTAAGGAACTTGATCAGATCAAAGTTGCTATGTTGGGTGTTGGTGCTGCTAATACTCGAACTGCTTACGTTCTAGAATCTGCTGGTGTTCCTCTAAAAAACATAATCATGGCTGATTCCAAAGGAATTATCACCAAAGATCGTCCTGACATCATTGAGGGTAAAGACTATGATACTTTCAAGTATGACTTAGCTCAAAAGACTAATCCTGAAGGAAAAACTGGTGACTTTGGTGTTGCTACAGAAGGTGCTGATGTTATGATTTCTGCTTCCAAATCTGAACCAGGAACTGTTAAGCCCGAATGGATTTCAAATATGGCATCTGACAGTATTGTTTTTGCTTGCGCTAATCCACTTCCTGAGATTTATCCTTGGGATGCGAAGGAAGCTGGTGCAAGAGTTATGGGTACTGGTCGTAGTGATTTTGATAACCAAATTAATAATAGTCTTGGTTTTCCAGGTATTTTTAGAGGTACTCTTGATGTTAACGCTTCTACCATTACTGACGAGATGTGTGTCGCAGCTGCTCAAGCTATTGCTGATATTGCCATTAAGAAAGGTCTCAGAGACGATTATGTCATTCCAACCATGGACGATTGGGAGATTTTCCCCTATGTAGCATCTAAAGTAGGTATGAAAGCTATTGAACAAGGTGTTGCTCGTAAAGTCTATGAGGAAGATGAACTCTTCAAAATGGCTCAAGAGAGAATCAAGTATGCACGTGATCTTACTAAGAGTATGATGGATACTGGCTTTATCAAGCCTAAAATCTAAAACTCTTTTTTCTTTTCTTTCTTTTTATTTCCTTTCCTTTAGCCTTTTTCAAAGAACTTATATTGGAATTTCGGCATATTTTTACTAGAATGTCTGATAAGCACACAATTACTGATTTCGAGGAATTCTTCGATATTACGCCCATGTCTATTATTATTGTTCAAGACATTCACAAAATTGTTTATGCTAATCGTTCTTTCTTCGATTCTACTGGTTATACTTTCGAAGATTTAGATGATACTACCCTTACTGATCTTATTCATGAAGAAGATCGACATATTATTCAAGAACGTATAGAGATTCTTGAATCAGGTGAGCAGCCTGAAAAAACCATGCAACTGCGTATTATTAGCAAAGATGGTAACGTTGCTCTTTCCAGGATTACTGCTCATGACATCACTTTCAACGATAAGCGCTCTAGAATCTTAACTGGAATAAATATCAGTGCTCAACCACTTATTGAACAGACTCCTGAGCTTGTTTCTTCATTACTCCAAACTCTTACTACCCACAGTGAACTTGGATTTTGGGTTGATGATATTAATGATCATACCGTTTTCATTAATGATAGAATGTGTGAGTATCTAGGTTTTCCGCTTGATGAAATAAGAACTCGTTCTGTAACAGACTTCTTCCATCCTGATTCACGAGAGCTTTATTATCAGGTTTTAAAGGAAAGAACTGAAGGGAAGTTAACATCCAGTTCCTATGAACTCATTTTAATCAACAAAGAGGGACGTCCTAATACTTATCGCGTTGTTGGTTCTTTGTTATATGATAGATATGGAACACCTATTGGTTCTGTTGGTTTTTTCACTAATATTGAAGCAACCAAGAAGCTTTCTCTAACTGTTTCTGTTCTTAACAAATATGCTCTTTTCTCTAGATTTAAAGATTTATCTTCTTTCTGGGAAAACGTTTTGATTGATTTATCAGCAATTTATCACGCAGATGGAGGTATGATCTTTCTAGATGGAGAAGTGCTAGCGAAACAGGGAAGCTTTGATAAAAACTTTAATCCTCAAGATATCTTGGAAGATTTAGCAAAGAAAGGAGAAAACATCATTCATTGTCAGGGAAAATGTAAGCACACTTCTGAAGACACTAATTCAGTAGTTACCTCAGTTTTACATTTAAATCAACTTCCAGCAGGATTTATACTGTTATCTTCTAAAATAGAAAATCTATTCTATCCAGAAGATCTTGATCTAATTTTAGCTTTCAGCAGTCAAATCTCACTTAATTATGAACATCACTTTCTATATCTTCAAAGTGAGGAAGAGAGAGATTTTGCTTCTATCCTTTTGGATATACTCTCACATGATTTTCTCAATGCAAATACTTCTGTTCATGGGTATCTTGAATTGTTGGATCAATATGCTGAAACAGAAGATACCGAGAAATTTAAAAGCTTCATTAAAAGGAGCATGAGTGTTGTTGAAAGAAGTGAAAGAATTCTTCAAACTGTTCAGCAGTTAACGAAAATACAAAAAGAAAGAAAAACTAGAAAGACAATAACTATTGGACCAATTTTAGACAATGCTATTGATGTTCAGAAATCAATGTTTTACGATAAAACAGTAGATGTCAAAGTTACTTGTACTAAGAATCTCAAAATAATTGCAGGAGATTTACTACAGAATGTATTTGAAAACATCATAAGCAATGGAATTAAGTACACTTATGATAAAGAAGTGAAACTAAAAATTGAGTGTATAGAAATACAAGAAGAAGATGAACAATTAGTTGAAATAAAATTCATTGATTATGGGATGGGGATTCCTGATAAAGACAAACCGTTGTTCTTCAAAAGATTATCACGAGGAGATAACCGTTTTCAATCAGGTTCAGGTCTTGGTTTATACATGGCGAGAGTTCTTATTAATTCATACAATGGTACTATTCGCTTTGAAAACAGGGTACAAGCCGATCATACCAAGGGTTCAGCTGTAATAATAACACTTCTAAGAGGTTAAAGAAATGGCAACAATATTCATAATAGACGATGAAGAAACCATCCAGTTTCTCTACAAGGAAGGATTATCTCTTGGAGGACATAAGATTATAGGAACTGCACACAATGGCTCAAAAGCCATTGAAGATATTAATAAATTGAAAAAATATCCTGATATCATTATTCTTGATCACAGAATGCCGATCAAAAATGGTTTGGACACATTGAAAGAGATGAAACAGTATAAGATTATAGCAAAATCCATAATTCTCTTTATTACAGCAGATCCTACTGTCAGAGAGGAAGCTAGTAAACTCGGAGTTACTTCTTTTATCCAAAAACAATTCAGCATTATAAAATTAGGTAAGATGATTAGTGAAATTATTAAATAACTTACCTGCGAATTTTATCTGTTCTATTATATTTGATAAAAGAACAATATTTTTATTTCATAACTATTTGTAGTGAGTGAGGAAAGATGTTATTATTAGGTCCTACAGAAGATTTAGAAGAAGAGGAAGAACAGAGAGAAGGTCCCGTTGAAAAAGATTTAGGTATAATTGGACTTGGTCCTGCGGGTTTAACTGCAGCACTCTATGCATCTAGAGCAGGTTTATCAGTAGTTGAAGTAGGTCTAGATTATGGAGGACAAATGGGTTTAGCTATGGAAATAGAAAATTATCCAGGGTTCGAAATGATTACAGGGCTTGAACTTGCAGATAAGATGAAGGCTCAAGTTGAAAAATTTGGTACAAAAATAGTCTATGGAGAAGTTTCTACTGCAGAAAAACTAGAGGATGGCAAATTCTTAATTAAGAGTGATATGGGAGATTTTATCGTTAAAGCCCTGATTCTGGCAACAGGCGGTAGGCACAGAGAACTAGGAGTACCTGGAGAGAAGGAGTTTATCGGTAAAGGTGTTTCTTACTGTGCTACATGTGATGCAGCTTTCTTTAAAGAAAAAACTGTAATTGTAGTTGGATCAGGAGACGCTGCAGCAACAGGAACATTAGCTCTAAGTGATGTTGGAGCTAAGATGACTTATTGGGTTTCAAGATCAGATTATCTCAAATGTGAAAAAATCTATATTGACAGAGCAAAAGAACGTAGTAATATAGCTATTCTATACAAAAAGCAAGTCACTGAAATTAAAGGCACCAACACAGTAGAAGAGGTTCTCTTTAGTGATGGAACTTCTCTGAAAGTTGATGGTATTTTCGCAGAAATTGGAGCTATTCCAAACATTGAACTAGCAGAAGCTCTAGAGTGTGAAATCGATGAGGGTTTAATCAAGATTGATGATGGTTGTCGCACGAACATTGCAGGAGTGTTTTCTGCTGGTGATGTGACAAGTAAAATAGTTAATCCACTTATGAGGCAAATTACTACATCAACAGGTTTAGGTACAATTGCAGCTCTTAGTGCTGCAGAATATCTACAAGGATTAAAAACCAAACAATATTAGTTTAAAAAAAGATAAGAAAAGGAAATTTTCCTTACTTTTTTCTCTCTTTGGAACCAATATTTTAAAAAAAGAATAGAAGGATTATAACTCTTTCAGAGTCATGCCTTGCTTTTCAAGCATTTCTAGAAGGCCATCAAATAATTGTATTTGAAAATGTAATGCTACTGGATGTTTAATATTTATCAAAACACTACTAAAATCATCAATCGGTGGAAGCAACATATTCATAGAGGAACAGGATTTCTTCTCAAAATCAACATCTGTATAAAACACTGTTGGTCTTTCTGCCAATAACCCACTGAAACCCTCTGTACTCATCAACTTCTTGATTGGAGGGATTCTGAAAATTTTATCATTTGTTGTAAGTTGCAAAATTTCAATTCTAGGATTTTCTTTTTGTCGATTATTAAATAAGCGAAAAATAAGCTCTTCATCAATTCTGTTTACTGACACAATTATGATGTTCTTCTGTACTTTATCCACGACCGTTTTTAATCCAGCAAAAACAGTTTTCTTACCCTCATAATAAGAGAATAAATCCTCAACTTGTCTTTCTTTTTCCTTTTCCTTAACAATTTTAAAGTAGTTATTAGCTGATTTGATTTTTGCTAAAATTTCATTTTCAAGTGTTTCCATCACAATTTCATATGGTACAGCTGTAAAAGTATCGGGTGTTCCTTCTTTCTCTTGTCTTGTTACAAAAGTACGTTTGACTAAGTCTTTCAAATAACCATATACTTTTGGTTGTAGAACGCCTGCTTCACTCGCTATCGTAGAAGCATGTGTGGGACCTTCACCTACTAACCAAGTGTAAATCTTAGCTTCTCCTAAAGACAATTCTAAACTCGTTAAAGCTTTAATTGCTTTTTCTCTGGAGAATGAAGAGGAGGTATTTTTATTCATAAATTAACCTCAATCTCTCATCCTATTTCTAACAGAAAGTACTGCTAGAACAAAGAAAATTAAACACATGCCAGCAACCACTAGAAAATCTACCCATAGTTCCTTGAAACCCCATCCTTTTAACATAATTCCTTCAAATAGATTAATTCCATATGTCAAAGGCACTATATATGAAACGGGTTGGAGCCAAACAGGAAGACCAACTACAGGAATTAACAGACCACCTAAAGCCATACTAGGAATAGCTGTTAATGGTGCAAATTGTATTGCTTGTAATTCATTTTGAGCAAAGTTCGCTAGAAAGACAGACATGAATACATGGGCTAATCCAAAGAGTAAAGCTGCAAAAATCAATAAGAACGCATTTCCTCTAACTTTAGCTCCGAATACGAAGATTCCAAATATCAAAATAAGCGCTACCATAATCGTAGCTATTAGAAGTAATCCTATTACATATCCTAGCAATCTTTCTGATGATTTCAATGGAGTTGCAAACAGACGATCTTGTGTTCCTTGAATCTTCTCACGAGTTACTGTAATAACTCCTACTATAACTAGCAAAAAAATGAGTTCGAATGCTATTATCGCAGGAATACCTACATCTAATCCAGTAAATTCAGCACCATCATGAGCTAATGTTTGAACTAGATTAATTCCTTTATCTCCTATCGATTCCTCTAGAGCTTCTCGAACAGCACCTAAAACACTAGCTCTAACTGTTGGGTTCGTTGCATCAATATAGACATAGAAACTAGGAGTGACATTCTGGAATGCCAACATCTGAACAATGGATTGAGAAAAATTAGTAGGTATAAGAATTGATGCATAGGATTTTCCTTTCTCAACTAAATCAATACCGTTGACATATGTATCATAAGTAATTGTAACTCTGTTATCTCCTTCAAGCACAGTAGTAATATTAGAACCTAAGTTGATTCCAGAATATAGCACATCACTGTTTTCAATGATTATTGGAACATTATTCACTTCTCCACTAAGAGCTAAGCCAAACACTAACATTGTAATAACAGGAACTATTGTTAGTAAAGCTAGAGTTCTACGATCTCTTCTAAATTGATTAATTGTCTTAAAAGCAATTGCTAGTGTTCTCTGCAGGGAGAAGGAGGGATTTTTGGGTTTGAATTCCATTTCCTTTTTCTTATTCATCAACAATCACTCCTTCACTTAATTTAATGAAAATCTCCTCTATTGTGTTTGAGTTATGCTCTTTCTTTAACTGGTCTGGTGTTCCTTCAGCAATTAATTTTCCAGCTCTCATCAACCCAATTCTGTCAGCTTTCTCTGCTTCATCCATCACATGAGAAGTTAAAACTAGTGTAACACCATCCTCTCTTAGAGATCTAAAATATTCCCAGAAAAACGTTCGAAGGACAGGATCAACTCCGACCGTTGCTTCATCGAAAAATACTATCTTTGGAGAATGAATCAAAGCACAGGCTATACTAGCTCTTCTCTTCATTCCACCAGAAAGATTCTTCGCTAGAGCCTTTTTTTTCTCCTCTAGACGCAAAATTCGAAGAAGTTCATTATATTTTAGCGCAAATTCTGCTTTCTTCATTCCATATAATCTAGCAAAAAAGCGTACATTTTCTTCTAAGCTTAGATCATAGTAGATAGAGTAGTCTTGAGGAGCAACACCAATATAATTTGCAATCAATCTTCTATTCTTAGGTATTTCCTGACCTAGAACTTTTATTGATCCAGATGTAGGAAAAAGAGCTCCAGTAATCATGTTTAAAGAAGTTGTCTTCCCACTTCCATTTGCCCCTATTAGAGCATAAATCTCTCCTTTTTTTATCCTCAAATTTAAGCCATTTACAGCTTTTACTTTTCCTGTCTTATAGATTTTTACAAGATCTTGGGTTTCAATTACATATTCATTCTTTACGGCCAATTTATCACCTAAACAATAACTACTACTCAAAGTTAGATGATTCAAATTAATAAATATTTCTAGTGCTACTTCCAACGGTAGTAGTGGAAAAAAAATTAACCTTTTAACCTTTTATTTGATGAAATCTAAGAATTATCTTAGCAAATGTTTCGTTTCACACGACTTTTCATAATATATTAACTTCTAATATTCATCTGTATTGGAGGTTATTCAAATCTTTGTAGTTGGGGCTAACTTATTTATCTGGTTGAAAATGTTGTTTGAGAACAAACTAGATATTTCTTGGAAAAAAATCCCTCAAGTTTTTTTAATAACATTTATAATCATAATTTTCACACCTCTAGCAATAATTGAAAGATTGTTTGTATGGATAAAATTACGTGAGGTTGAATCGAAACATCAACCAATATTCATACTTGGACATTGGCGTCAAGGAACAACATTTCTACATGAACTATTTAGTAGTAATCCTGATTATGAAGTCATGGCACTTTATGAGAGTGTGTTTCCTAATCACTTTCTCTATGCGTCTTCGTTTTTTAGATGGGTGCTTAATCTTTTTCTTCCTGAAACAAGACCTCAGGATGACTTGAAAATTACCTCTGATTTACCTAGTGAACATGATTTTGCAATCGCAAACCTAAGCTCAATGTCACCATATTCAGGAGCATATTTCCCAGACAACCAAGATGCTTACACCAAGTATGTAACTCTTGAGGGATTATCTGAAAAGCAAATTGAGAAAATCAAAAAATGTTATAGGTATATGATGAAAAAATTGATAGTTAAGAAGAAATACAAAAGATTAGTTCTAAAGAGTCCTGTTGATACTGCTCGAGTGAGATTCCTATTGGAAATGTATCCAGATGCAAAGTATATCCATATTGCTCGCAATCCTTACGAGGTCTATTATTCGACAAAGAGAATGCATGAGAAGCTGATATCTATCTTTCAATTGCAAAAAGGATATCAAAATTTGGATGAATTTGTTCTAGAGACATATGAAGGCATGTATACTAAATTCTACAACGAAGTAGATCTAATACCTAAAGAAAATTTCATTGAAATCAGATATGAAGAGTTGATAGCAAATCCAATAGATGAAATGGCTAGAATTTATGATACTTTATCACTATCAGGATTTAATGAAGCTAAACCATATATTGAGAAATATATTGAAAGCAATAAATATTACACGCCTACCAAATACAACATACCTCCTGAAGAAAAGGAACGAATTTTCAAACAATTGCAAAGTATTTTCGAAAAGATGAAATATGATAAAACGATTAGTTAAACATAATTGCGATAATTCTATTATATTCACTTTTCAGAAGGGATGGTAACAAAATATCCACCTTCAGTATGAGAACCTCGTAGCTTCCAAATACTAAAACCAACCCCATAACACAAAATCTTTGGATCTGGTTCGATTTTAATGAAAACATATTCTTCATTTTTATTAAAATCAATATCTGCAATTATCATTTTCAGAATTCTCTTCTCTGAAAAAATTTCAATTATGTTTTTTGAATTCACAGGAACTAATTTAGCAACTCCGTTCAACGTAATCGCACCTGAAGGGACAAAACGTAAGTGATGATGTGGGAAAGGTATAATAAACGATACCTTCGGGTTTCTCTGTATGTTTCTTACTTTCCTATACTTCCTTGAAGTTAGAAGATATAAAGCAAATTCAGCATCCGGTTTTGAAACTCCATATAGAATTCCGGTTGTATGAGGTGTCCCATCTAAATTCAAAGTATTAAGTATTCCAAATGTTTTTTTTCTTACTTCTTTCTCAATGAAAGAAAAGTTGAACTTAATCAGAGACAAACATTTTCACCAACAACTCGTGACATTACAAAGGATATAAGTGTATTTCATCTTCCCTCTGCCTAATGACTTTATAAAGTAAAAACTACTTACTAATAAGATGAATAAAATGAATGAAGAGACTAAACAATTATTGGATGAATTGATGGTAATACCATACTCGGCAATTCTAGCAACAATCGACAAAAATGGTTATCCATTCTTAAGAGCTGTTTTCAATTTGCGATGTAAAGAGAAATTTGCTCATCCTGCTAAAGTAATTAAAGAGTATGATGATAATCCTTATACTATCTATATATCTACTAACACTTCTTCAGTCAAGATGAAACATGTCTTAGATAACCAAAGAGTTGCTTTGTATTTCAGTATTCCAGATGAAGTTAAAGGTATCATGTTACAAGGGGAAGCTGAAGTATTGGAAGACATGGAATTTAAAAAGAAAATCTGGATGAATAATTGGAAGATTTATTATCCATTAGGTGTAGAAGATCCTGATTTTACAATTCTCAAGCTAAAGCCTAAGATTTTGAAAGGTTGGTTCAAAGGACCCCATGAACACAAATTTACTAATTAATTTTTTGTTCAATATACTAAAAAAAAAATTAGAAAAGAATGGTTAGAATGGTGGATTGAAAACAAAGAAAACTTCTCTTAATCTTAATCCTACAATAATTTGAGTATTTCTATCTAAAGTAAAGACTTTAAAATACCCTTTTTTGCGTTCTATTGTTATGTCTCAACAAGAGCAAGTATTCAACGATATACTCATATCACAGTTTGAAAAAACAGCTAAAGAACAGTACGTTAAAGTCTCAGATGGTTCTGAAATTAAAATCTTGACAACTGAAGCTCATAAAGATAAAGCAAATGGATATACTTTCCTAATCATTCCAGGTTGGGGGACAGTTGTTCCTGGTTGGGAGGAAGTCCTTATGGAAGCTATCAAGGATTTTGATATTTTATATATAGAAACAAGGGAAAAACTTTCTTTTCGTCCAGGTGAAGGGAAGATTAAGAATAATTTAGAAAGACTTGCTCTAGATGTTCAAGAGATTATAGAATATCTTAATATTAATCAGAATAAAATAGTTACTCTTACTTCGTCTTACAGCACTTTAATAATTGCAAATCTTTTGGGTACTAAAAAGATTAAGCCAGCTTTATCTGTTCTCATTGGACCTGATTTTCAACTTAATATGCCCCCTGCATTTAGATATTTACATTTTATTCTTCCCACCATTATTTTTGACCTTACTAAACCTGTCTGGAGATGGTGGATCAAGAAATTCAGAAGCGAGGATCCAGTTCAAGCAGCAAAATATACTCGCACAATAAACGAGGCAGATCGAAAGAAATGGAAAGCAGTTGCAAAAAGATTAAGTTTAATTAAAGTATGGGATCTCTACCGTCAAATTGAAGATAATTATGTTGTAATCATAGGAATGGAAACTGACAAAATGCATACTATTAAACTATCAAAAGACATAACTGCTGCAATCCCTAATGCTGAATACTTAGATATGGGTACCAATCGAGCTACACATTCTGCAGAAATGATAAAAGTTATTAGAAAATTAATGAAAAAAATATCTTAATTTTCCAAAACTGAAATTCTATTTTATTTCTTTTAATTCAAGAAACTTACTGACAGACATGTAAGCTTCTTTTTCAAGTAGTCTTAGTGATTTACTCTTCTTCTCTTGAAGATATTCATCTATGTAAGGTGTAATAACCTTATCTAAATCCAGTTTTTCTCTTTCTTCCTCACTCATCAGGGAAATATCTTTTGAAAAGGTATTAAGGAAATTTGCAGCTAAATTGAGTTGTCTAGTTTCGTACTTGGAGCTTTTAATAAAAAAACTCTTCAGATAAGCTAAACGATGAAGAACCTCTGCAATCATTAGATTGGTCTCAATTCTCCCTTCAGGAACATATCTCTTCGAAGTATAATCTATTCTTAATTCATACCCAAGTTTATATCCCTTAATCTCAGGCCATATCAACCCTAGTTCATCTAGTTTCGTTGAATCAAGATTACCATATTTATCTTCATTTCCATAAAGTTCCTTATATTTAGGGTAGTATTCTGGGAAATGATCTTGGAGAGCTTTCATGAATTGCTTTTTATTTCTCCCAGGTTTAAGAGTTAAACCCCAGCAGTATATGAATTCTGCTCCCACAGCCTTACCTGTTTTATAGATTGAATTCATGTTTTCAACAGTATCGCCTATAAAAGGAAGTGTAGGATAGAAATAAATCCCAGAATGTATCCCTTCATCTCTTAATTTTTCGATAGCTTCGAATCGCTCTTGAGATGAGCTAGCATTAGGTTCAAAGATTTTCTGTTTTTTCTCATCAGCTAAAGTTATCGTGAAGCATGCACAAGCATAGCTTTCTTCATTGATTTTTTTTAATAGATCCAAATCTCGAAGGATTAGCGTATTTTTAGTAAGGAAGAAAACAGGAATTTTATAATCATAAGCTATTTGCAGAAGATTTCTCGTCATTTTCACTTCTTTTTCAGCTGGTTGGTAAACATCACATACTCCACCACCGATGAATAGAACAAACTTCTTTTTTTTAGAAGAATCTGCAGATTCTCTTAAATTTGGGAAGTAATCTACTAGTGTGGATGTTTTTTCTCGGTTTACTGGAAAAAAACCTTGTTTCTTGAAATAAAGTTCTAATAACTCTGGAGCATTTTTCTTTACTCTAATTCTTTGACCAAAATCGTCATGCATGAAATAACTTTCAGCTTTACCATCACAATAAACGCAATCATGCTCACACCCCTGATATGGATTAAGATAGACTTCAGCCCATGAAAACAGTGATGTTCTTGCAGTTCGAACTAAAGATTTCGCATCATATTCTTCGATTATCATAGCACGACCATTTTAAGTCAAGTAGGATTTCATTATAAGAATATGCTCAAAAGAATAATAATATTCTGGAAAGAAAAGAAAAAAATTTATGTTAGCTGAGTTCTAGTCTACTTAGTGGTTTCATGCATAATCTAGAATTTGAAATAAGTGTAGCAACGAAAAATCAACTTAATGATATTAAATCCCTTTTAAAGAAGTTAAACTTAGTATATGAAGATGTAGACAAATATGTTGAAAATTTTATAGTTGTGCTGGAAAACAAACAAATAATGGGATGTGCTGGTTTCGAAAAATACGATGAAATAGGTCTTTTAAGATCAGTAGCTGTAAATCCTAAACATCAAGGTAAGGGAATAGGCCACAAATTAATTGAAGAAATAAATGCAAATGCTAAGAAGAGAGAAATAAAAGAGTTCTACCTTTTGACCGATTCTGCTAGCCAATTCTTCCTTAAATTTGGTTTTGAAGAAGTTTCTAGAGCGAATGTTGATGAAAGGATCAAGAAAACATATGAATACTCTGAAGCCTGTCCTGATTCTGCAATTGTAATGAAGAAGATTCTTTAATTATTTTTATATTGAAAACATATACTTAACATAACCTGAAAAACTGAAGAATTGTGTGAGAATTATACAAGTGAGAGTTAGCAATGGAAGATAAGACCATTATTCAGACATCTATTAGGAATTTAGTGGAATATGTACTCAGAAAAGGAGATATTTCATATGGATTCTTCAGTCAGTCTAGATTGGTCGAAGGGACTAAAGTACATCAGAAGATTCAAGATTCAAGAGGGAAAGATTACCAGAAAGAAGTTCATATTGCTGAAGATATTGTAAGAAAAAAAGCAATTATAAGTCTCAGAGGTCGCATTGACGGTGTTTTTGAGAAAGAAGGTGTGACTTTCATTGAAGAAATTAAAAGCACATCACAGAATTTCATCGGTTTATCAAAAGAATCAAATGAGAACTATTGGGCTCAAGCAAAATTCTATGCGTTTCTGTATGCTAGAAAACACAAAATGGAAGAAATTAATGTTCAACTGACATATTATCAAATCAATACTAAACAGATCAAATTATTTACAATTAAGTACACTCTCCAAGAACTCGAAAAGTTCTGCTTAAACATTATTGATCAATATTTAGAATGGGCAGTTACTTTGTCTAAATGGTTGAAAAAGAGAAGCTCGAGTATTAAGAACCTATCTTTTCCATTTCCATCCTTTCGAAAAGGTCAAGAAAAGATGATTAAAATTGTTGAAGAGGTTCTTTCAGAAAAGAATAAACTTCTATGTCAAGCTCCTACAGGAATAGGTAAAACTATTGGAGCTGTTTTCCCTTCAATAAAATTACTTAGAACTAGCTTTGACTCAAAAATCTTTTATCTCACTGCAAAAACGACTACACGATTTATAGCAGAAGAAACATTGGATATACTTAGAAAAGCAGGTTTGAGTTTGAAATCTGTTTCAATCACAGCTAAAGCAAAAATCTGTTTTAAAGAGAATGACATGTGTGACCCAAATTACTGTGAGTTTGCCAGAGGACACTTCAACAGAGTAAATACTGCCATTAAAGATATTTTTCAGGAAGAAGCTTTTACAAAGTCAATAATTGAAGAATATGCTATGAAACACAAAGTATGTCCCTTTGAGTTATCTTTAGATTTAGCTCTCTGGTCGGATTGTATAATCTGTGATTATAATTATGCATTTGATCCAAGGGTTTTTCTCAAACGTTTCTTTGCTGAAGAAAAAGGAGATTATACTTTCTTAATTGATGAAGCTCATAATTTGGTGGATAGAGCCAGAAAGATGTTCTCAGCAGAACTTCTGAAGAAACCTATTCTGAAACTAAGAAGAGCAACTAAGGAGGAAACACCTGAAATCTCAAAAATTCTGAATAAAATCAACCAATACATGATCAAAATTAGAAAAAGATGTGAAGAGAAAGAACATTTTTACATCGTTCAAAAAGAATTACCAGATGAAGAACTTCTCAAGATGTTAAGAAAATTCTCAAACTTAACTTCAGATTGGTTGGAGCTGAACATTCCTACAGATTTTAGAGAGGAATTATTGGAGTTGTTTTTTGATAT